>CAXBBB010000087.1:0-7924 GCA_963973615.1 uncultured Rhodothermales bacterium
TGCGCGAGCCGTTCTTCGTCCGCGTCGATATGCCGGTCGACGCGCTCCTGCGCGCGATGATCACGGGGCACCACTCGCTCGCCGTCGTAATGGACGACTTTGGAGGAACGGCGGGATTGGTCGCCCGCGAGGACCTGCTCGAAGCCCTCTTCGGCGACATCCGAGACGAGTTTGACGCCGACGAAGTGATGATCCGTCGCGCCGGTCCCGACACGCTGATCGCCGTCGGACGCATCGACGTAGAAACGCTCGCCACGCACGGCGTCGTGCTACCTGAGGGCGAGTACGAGACGCTGGCAGGGTACCTGCTCGGCCTGTTCGATCACATTCCACGCGCCCAAGAATCGGTCGACGTAGACGGCTACCGATTCACAATTCTGGACAGTAACCCGAGCCGTATCGACTTGGTGCGCATCACGCGCGCGGATTAATCATCCGTAGCGGGTGGTGTCGTCAGGAGGGTGCAGGCGTCGGATAACTGGCGCGCGTCGACGGGTGCTACGGCGGCTCGGAGGGCGCTGTCGAGCGCCGCATCACGCCCGCGCACATCGGGGCGGAAGTGGACCGTTCCGTCTGGCTCGGCCCACGCGGTGAGGTAGAGTGCGAAGTAGGGTAGTGCGGGTTCGATGTCCAGCACGCGTGCCGTTTCCTCGGCTCGTGCGGCGCGCAAGGCGGCAGCAGCCCGCTCAGACGTCCAGTCCAAGACGAACGCTGCCAGACTCGCCGCATCCTCTACATCGACGCCCGCCGGAGTCACGTCGTCATCGTCGCCGCCATGAACGAAAGCCGCTCCACCGAGACGCGGGCGTAGTGCCAGGCTACCCAGCGCGTTACGCCCTCCGCCGCGCTGCTTGACGCGGACCGTCCCGCGAGCCAACTCGTCCTCGGTGACGCCGCTCATCGGTACGCGCTGCTCACTCTGGTAGGCCTCGAAACCGGCGTTCTCGGTCAGCAACCCACGCCGCATCAGGTCTGCAGCCTTGGCGGGCGGCACATTCCAGGTAGGCGCCATCGTGAGCGTGCGCAGCGTGTCGGCGCGAAGGGGGGTGTCGCGCGTCGATGTGGCGGAGAGTCGGACCGGATCGTTTCCTTCGTCGAATCCCTGCACGATTCCGCTGGCAAGGTTGGCGTAAAGGTAGCGCGGGCCAGGCTGGGCGGGCATCCATCTCGCACGTTCCAGATTGCGCCCCAGCGTGCGTGCGCGGTCTTCGGCAGAGACGTTGAGACGGCCGCGCGTCTCAACGTCGACCCTCCCGGTTTGTAGCAGACCGTGGCGCTGTTGGAAGTGGCGCACGCCTTCGGCAAGGTCAGTGGGCGAGGCGGATGTCGAGTCGGCGTCGTCAGGTAGATCGTGTGTCGCGAATAGCCGGGCGGTCAGTAGGTGAGCGAAGTTCGGCGACTCCGGTGACGGTACCGACTTCCACCCACCGCGAGCCGCGATCGCTCGGTACCGAGCGTGGGCGCGTCGCAACTCGGCATAGGCTGGACGTGGCGCCGACAGCTCATCAAGGAGGGCATCTATACCATCGGTCGTGGTCTGCTGGAGCACCTCGTACGCCATCAGCGTGTCGTGGTTGACGTGCCACTGAGCGCCCAACGTGCGCGGATCGGTGACGCCGTGGTGCATCTGATCGGCAAAGCGGACGAGTGCGTCGGACAGGCCGACTTCGAGTTGAGCCGTCGCCCGGGCGCGCTGCGAATCGGGTAGCGCTTCGTCGTATGCGGTTTCCAGTAGGTCGGCGAGGGTGAGAAGATCGAAGGCGGACGCATCCAGTCCCTCGTCGTCTGCTCGGCACAATCGGTTCAGCACGTCGATGGCCTCGTCGCTCAGGCCGGGCTTTTGTGTCCAATACGGCGCGAAGTCACGGTTGGCATAGAACGTCGCGATACGCGACGAGTCGCCCGCTGCCTGCTCGACCGCTGACTTCATCTCGCGCAGTCCAACGCCCCGGCATCCGGTGACTACAAGAAGCGGCAGCAGGAGCAACCCATGCCAGATGCCGAAGCGTCGGACTGCTACGCAGCTAGGGCGGGGTGTTGAGATTGCCACGTCGCTTCGCTCCTCGCAATGACAAACCGAGAGGGGGGCGTCGAGTTTGGTGTGTCGCATACGGCAAAGTAGCCACGGCAACTCATCGCGGACCGCAACGACGCCGTAGCCTAAACGCAAAACAGGCCCTTCCCGGTTGGGAAAGAGCCTGCAAGGCTTGGGATCCGCAAATGGAAGTGGCAGTGCCACTCAGCCGAAGCGTTCTACTACAGCGCGGCGCTTGAGGGCCGAGAGCCAGCGGGTGATGTCGATCTCCTTAGGACACGCCTGGACACAGTTGAAGATGGTGTAGCACTTCCAGAGTCCTTCCTTGCTGTCGACGATGGGCATGCGCTGGTCCGAGCCGGTGTCGCGCGTATCGAACGTGTAGCGGAACGCCTTGAGCATCGCGGCAGGGCCGAGGTAGGTCGGGTCGGCCCAGGTCGACGGGCAGCTATGCGTGCAGGCGCCGCACATGATGCACTTGGTCGCCTCTTCGATGATCTCGAAGTCTTCGGGCGACTGGTAGCGTTCGAGTTCGGGCGTCGGCTCGTGGTTGATCAGCCACGGCATGACAGCGCGGTACTTCTCGAAGAAACGCGTCTGGTCGATGACCAAATCCTTGATCACCGGCGATCCGGGTAGCGGACCGAACGAGATTGTGTCGCCGTCCTTGCTCGCCAGGTCCTGGACGAGGATGGAGCAGGCCAGCTTATTCTCGCCGTTGATCTGCATCGCGTCGCTACCGCAGATGCCGTGCGCGCACGACTTGCGAAGCGTCAGCGTACCGTCGAGGTGCCACTTGACATAGAGGAGCAGGCTGAGCGCGCTGTCGATGGGTTCGGCGGGCACTTCGTAGGTCTCCCAGTGCGGCTCGGTGTCCACCTCGGGGTTGAAGCGCTGGATTTTGACGTTCAGTTTCATCTAGTCGGTGGAGGGATGCGGCAAGCTCGGTCTTCCTTCAACGTCATCCTCGCGAATGCGGGGATCCAGAAGCGGTGAGGTAAGACGGACCGGCTGGGCCGGAAGAGTTGCGGGCTGGATTCCCGCCTGCGCGGGAATGACGAGGTAAAGAGGCTAGTGGCGAACGATTGGGTCTAGTAGACGCGCAGCTTGGGCTCGAAGCGGCCCAGTTTGACCTGCTTGTACGTGAACTCGAAGTTGCCCTCGCCGTCGCTGTGGAAGAGGTTGTGCTTGAGCCAGTTGTCGTCGTCGCGGTCGACGTAGTCCTCGCGGCTGTGGGCGCCTCGGCTTTCCTTACGGTGCTGCGCTCCGGCGGCGATGGCCTCGGCGTAGTCGACCATGAAGCTGATTTCGACGGCGTCGAGCAGTTCGGTGTTGAAGCGCTTGCCTTTGTCGCGGACGGTAACGGTGCGGGCGCGTTTGCGCAGTTCGCGCAAGTCGGAGAGGGCTTCGGTCAGCGTCTCCTCGTTGCGGAAGACCGAGACGTTCTTCATCATCGACTCCTGCAACGCACTCCGCACGCTCACGCAGCTCTCGCCACCGGTCCGGCTCAGCACTTCGTCGAGCATCTCGCGCGTCTTCTTCTCCGGATTGTCCGGCAGCGGCGCTTTCTTTTTGTCTTGCTGAATCGACTCGGCCATGTGGATACCGGCGCGGCGTCCGAAGACGACCAGGTCGAGCAGGCTGTTTGTACCCAGGCGGTTGGCACCGTGGACGCTCACGCAGGCGCACTCGCCGATGGCGTAGAGACCGGGGACCGTCGTGCCGCGTTCGGCGCGCTCGACCTGTCCGTCGGCGTTGGTCGGGATGCCGCCCATTGCGTAGTGACACGTCGGCGAGATCGGAATCGGCTGCTTGACCGGATCGACGCCCAGGTAGGTGCGGCTAAACGTCGTGATCTCGGGCAGCTTCTTCTCCAGCACCTCGGTCCCGACGTGCGTCATGTCGAGGTGGACGTAGTCCTTGCCGTTGATGCCGCGCCCCTCGCGGATCTCTTTGTAGATGCACTGCGAGACCAGGTCGCGCGGGGCCAGGTCTTTGACCGTTGGCGCGTAGCGCTCCATGAAGCGCTCGCCGTCCGAGTTGCGCAGGATGCCGCCTTCGCCGCGCGCGCCCTCGGTGATCAAGATGCCCAGACGGTAAAGGCCGGTCGGGTGGAACTGTACGAACTCCATGTCTTCGAGCGGAATGCCCGCACGCAGCGCGATACTCATGCCGTCGCCCGTGCCTGCGTGGGCGTTGCTCGTCGTCTTGAACGCGCGTCCGTATCCACCCGTCGCGAAGCAGACGATCTTGGCGTGGAACGTGTGGACTTCGCCGGTCAGGATCTCGTAGCTGACGACGCCCGAGCAGGTGCCGTCCTCGTTCATCAGCAGGTCGAGCACCTGATACTCGTCGTAGAAGCGCACGTTTTTACTCGTGCACTGATCGTAGAGCGTGTGCAGGATCGTGTGGCCCGTGCGGTCGGCGGCGTGGCAGGCCCGTCGGACCGGCGCTTCGCCGAAGCCGCGCGTGTGACCACCGAAGCGGCGCTGGCTGATCTTGCCCGCCTTGTTGCGGCTGAACGGCACGCCGTAGTGCTCCAGTTCGCGGATGGTGCGCGGCGCGTCTTTGCACATCGTCTCGATGGCGTCCTGGTCGCCCAGGTAGTCCGAGCCTTTGACGGTGTCGAAGGCGTGCCAGAGCCAGCTATCCTCTTCTTCGTTTCCCAATGCTGCACCGATTCCACCCTGGGCGGCTCCGGTGTGCGAGCGCAGGGGGTGCAGCTTGGAGACGACCGCCACGTCGGCGCCGCCCTCGCGGGCGTAGAGGGCGGCCATGAGTCCGGCGCCACCGGCTCCGACGATTACGATGTCGTGCGTGAAGGTCATATCCGTAGGTAGTTGAGTCTAGTTAGCCGCCCAGTCCCCAGCCCGCCATGACGACGGAGTAGAGACCGATGATGAGGAGCACGAGCGCTAAGCCCCACGAGAGCGTGACCGCCGTGACGCGCGCCAGCGGATTGCGGATGTAGTCCGTCAGGATGTTGTTCAGGCCGTAGAAGCCGTGGTGCAGCGCGAAGAGGAGGAAGAAGATGTTGAACGCCTTCCACAAGACGGCATAGACCGGGTCGGCGAGGCGCAGCATCGCTACGTCGTAGCTCGTGACGGGATCGCCGACGGCTCCGGGGAGGACACCGGCTTCGCGGCGTTCGTTGACGGCGGCTTGGGCTTGGTCCGAGTACGTCGGAAGAGCGCCCGCAGCGACGAGAAGCCGCTCGCGCTCGACCTGTGAGAGTCCGGCGAGGCGGCCGTCGAATCCGGCTTCGTCGTCGCTCAGAACAGTTTGGGCCAGTTCCAGGTCGTCCTCCGCAATCACGTTGTTGACGACGGCTTCGTTGACGCCCTCGAACGTCAGCACAGCAGTCGTACTGTGCGTCACGCTTGCGCTCGTCGCATCGAAGTGCTGGATCCAGAAGTGCGTCAGCAGCAAGAAGACGAGGAACGTGCCCGAGACGCGGTGCAAGAACCAGCCGAACGCCTGCGACTTGTGGTTTTTTCCGTAGCTAGCCATCGATCAGCCTCCGAAGTGTTTGATGAGCGCGTAGATCGACGGGTAGCCGCCTGCGATGATCATGAGGACGGCAACAGCGCCCAGTGTCCAGAACAGCCGCTTCTGGTGCGGGCTCCATCCCAGGAAGTCGATCAACACGATGCGCAGTCCGTTGATCATGTGGTAGACGACGGCCGCCCAGAGCATGAACTCGCCGACTTTGAAGATGGCGCCGTGGTAGCTGGAGATCAGCTCGTTGTACGCGTCGCGATCCGACAGGGCTTTGAGGCCCCAGATGTGGACGACGAGGTAACCAACCAGAGCGAGACCGCTCAGGCGGTGTGCCATCCAAGCGAACATGCCAGAACGCACCCGGTAGGGGCGGATAGCTTTGCGCTCGAATTTGGCGGGCGCGTCGATGGTGTCGAGAGCCATTGCGTGACGGTGTATGGGGAGCAGACAGAGACACCGCCAATATAGCGGATCAGTTGGACGCGTCGGTGCCTGACGTCGGCTGTCTGTATGGGATAAGGGCGAAAAAGGGCTTTTGTTTCTATTTTCAGAAAGAACTGAAAGTAAAGCTTTGAGGGAGGTTTAGACCGGATCCAGGCAGCGTATTGCTAGCGCTTGCTCCAATTAAAAAAGCCCGTCAGACCGAAGAGGTCTGACGGGCTCCGAAGGGCGATGTCCCGTGATTACCGCTGGTCCAGGGCAGGGAACGTCAGGCCGCGCTGGCCGACGTAGTCCGCGCTGGGGCGGATCAGGCGGTTGTCTTCCCACTGCTCCAGCAGGTGCGCCGTCCAGCCGGTGATGCGTGCCAGGGCGAAGATCGGCGTGTAGAGGTCGGTGTCGATGCCGAGCATGTAGTAGACGCTAGCCGAGAAGAAGTCGACGTTGGGGTCGAGGCCTTTCTCGGACTTGACCGTCTCCATCATGGCGACCGAGATGTCGTACCACTTGCGCTGGCCGCGCTCGTCGGCGAGGCTTTCGCTGGTTTCGCGGAGCAGGCGGGCGCGCGGATCGAACGTCTTGTAGACGCGGTGTCCGAAGCCCATGATGCGCTCCTTGCGGCCCAATGCTTCCATGACCCACTCGCGCGGGTCCTTGCCGCTCGCGTCGATTTCGAGCAGCGTTTCCATCACCTTGATGTTCGCGCCGCCGTGCAGCGGGCCTTTGAGTGCGCCGATGGCTCCGGCGACCGCGCTATACATGTCCGACAGCGTCGAGCCGATGACGCGGGCCGTAAAGGTTGACGCATTCAGGCCGTGCTCGGCGTGCAGCGTGAGCGCAGCATCGAAAATGCGGTCGGCCTGCTCGCCCGGACGCTCGCCGTTGAGCATGTAGACGAAGTTGTAGGCCGTCGATCCGTCGCTCAGCGGCGCAATCGGGTCCTTGCCTTTGCGGATGCGGTCGAACGCAGCAATCAGCGTCGGAATACGAGCCGTGAGGCGGACGGCTTTGCGATAGTTGGCTTCTGGGCTCGAATCGGCCGTTTCGCCGTCGAACACGCCCAGCGCGGCGACCGCCGTCTGAAGCACGCTCATCGGGTCGGCATCTTCCGGCATCTCGCGCAGCAGCGTGATTACGGCCGGCGGCAGCGCGCGCTCGCTGCGGAGCATATCGTTCAGTTCGCTGAGTTGCTGCGCGTTGGGCAGGCTGCCTTTCCAGAGGAGGTAGGCGACTTCCTCGAACGAAGCTTTCTCGGCCAGGTCGTCGATGTCGTAGCCGCGATAGATCAACTCACCCTTTTGTCCGTCGATGTGCGAGAGTTCGGTATCTAAGGCAACGACACCTTCGAGGCCACGGGCTTTGATCTTCTGAGGGGCTGCGTCGGGCATGGAGCGTAGGTAAGTATAATGAGGCGCTAATATCGGAAAAGCGGTTCCACCGGGCGGGGCGGGACAGCCTTCTTTAAAGTCGGCGGCAGGGGGAGGGCGTTCCCCAAGTGCGCGGGTTTTTTGGTGAAAGGCGTATCGGGTCTGCTATTGTACGCAGGTGTATGGATCAAAACCGTAACGCGCGCGTCGGGAAGTAGGTCGAAATGGCGAGGCTCCCAATGGTCTCGTAGCAGATACGCGCTCCGCGCCGACTGCTCCGCCATTCCGACTCGCTCTTTTATCTGTACCGCCGCTCTGCGGCTCGGCATGTCGGTCGCTTCGATTCTGATTCTCGCCCGGCCCGCCGCCTCTCGCCACCTCATGGCTCACTTCGTCCGCACGCCCCGTTCCCGTGCGAGCGTCCTCGGTCCTCCTTTCGATACGATAGGACCTGACGCTCGCCGCTTGGTGCGCGCGGTTGTTTTTCTCTTAGGCAGCTGGTTTGGACCACTGCCGATTTCGCGCGCTCGCCCGACACCCCGACCACATCATGGTCCGGCTCGACGGCTCGTTGCCCGATACC
>CAXBBB010000088.1:0-7891 GCA_963973615.1 uncultured Rhodothermales bacterium
GAGTAATGGCAGAGGAAGCCGACGCCCTCGCCCAGATCGTCCGCGAAGAGATGGTCGCCGCATTACCGCTGGGAGACGTGCCAGTGACCATGGATGTGAACACGGGGCCGACGTGGCTGGACGCGCACTAACTCAGCAATTTGGTCGACGCGCTGGTGGAGGACGAGTCGTTTCGGATGGGATACGAGCAGGCCCGCAAGGTCCGCGACTGAGGCAGTGGGGAGGCGGCGGGCTGTTCGGGACGGGTAGCGGTGGGCCTGTTCGCATTTCAACGCGTGGCCCGTATTCTAGTGACGCACGGTGACCGGACGTCTAGCATGCGTCACGCACTTCAAGTTGTCGAACCATGACCCAAACTATCCACTTGGTCATCCTGAGCGAGCGCAGTGAGTCGAAGGAACTCCTTCGCTGATCGCCGCCTCGGAGATCCCTCGACAGGCTCGAGATGACGGGTTTCGGGCTACTCAGGTTCATGACACCCTCTAATCCGCAGTCAGGCACGTAGTCGTCGTGCACGGGTCAACACAAGGGTACGCACGCCACACGCATGAACGCACTACTACACAGACGCGCCGAGAAGAGTGAGCAAGCACTGCGGGCCATCGCTCACATGCCGACCAGCAGCCTGTCCGTGCTGATGGATGACGGCTTTGCTCAGGCGTTGACGGATTCCGATTTCATGCGGATCGCCGTGTATCTCGCGCAGAAGAGCTACGACGAGGGCGGCTGTCCGATCGGCGCTGTCATCGTGGACACCTCGACGAACAGAATCGTCGGTAAGGGGCACAACACGCTCGTCCAGGAAGACCATCCCTACAACCACGGCGAAACGTCTGCTCTTCGAGATGCGGGCCGGATCGACTTTGGTACCACCACTATTTATACCAGCCTGAGTCCCTGTGACGTGTGCGCGACGCTACTCTACATGCGAGGATTTGGCCGCGTAGTCGTCGGCGACGTAACGAACGCTTCCGGCACCGAAGCGCTGCTGCAGGAAAAAGGCGTCCAGGTCGACATCCTGGAAGACCAGAAGGGAGTAGAACTGTACGCTCGGTTTCGCTCCGAAAAGCCGGATCAGGATCTCGAAGATTGGCGAGGTCTGAGCGCCGTTCAACAGACGCAGGACACGCAACTCTGAGCTGCGTCTGATGTGACCGTTCTTCGGCCCGGGCGGGGGAGTTGCCTGGAGAGCCAGTCGCGTTTTCCTATGCGATGGTTCGGGGCAGTCTAGGTGGAAGTCGTGACAACAAAGGAGCCTAGGGCATCATACTCGGGCCACTCCTTAAGCTTTAGATTGACTGCGAGAGTTGGCCGGACCGATCGGTTATCGGTGCCGGTGACGGATTAACAGTACCTGTATGTCTATCGTGAATCTGCCCATGCAATCGGTTCCTGTGAGCCTGCGTTCGAACGCAAACCCCGCTGATCCTGTCGCCAAGATTCGTCGGGTGCTGGAGGAGGACGGTGTTCTCCCCGCGCTCCGGATGCTCAACTATCGTGCGCCGCATAGGTATACCGGCATCTACAAATACACGCCCGAGATCCTCAAGAACCTGTATCTGGTCGATGCCTTCGATCCGCGCGTGACGAAGGGCAGCGACGTCCCGAATGAGGAAGCGTACTGTGTACTGCTCAGCAAAAGAGGCAGGGCCGCTTTTGGTCACGCGGGAGATGCGCCCTTCCCAGTCAAGCTCGCCAGCCCGGTAGTCTCCTATTGCGGTGTCCTGCTCATACGTTCAAACGGCGAACCGTTCGGATCGCTGTGCCACTACGACGTGAGTAGATGCGAGGAACCCTCGACGCAAATGCCATATCTCGAAGCGATCGCGGGGGACATCATCGCAAAGCTGGAAGCGGAAGGGCATTAACTGCTGGAGGTTGCCTTCGGACTCCCACGCTTGAGCCGAGAGCATTCGGGCCTCTGTGCACGTACTCACTGCTCCTGCATCCGAGGAACGCTTTTGGAAATCCGCAATGCCGCAGATCGTACGTGACACAGAGGGCGGATGGAAGACGCAAGCGGTGGTTGCCGACACAAGTGGCGGGCTATGAACCAGGGCAATGATCGCCACGCCGCCGTGCTCTATCCCTGGATGAGCGACTCGCCACCGTCGACGTAGACGAGCGTGCCGGTCACGTGCGAGGCGCGCTCGGATGCGAGGAACAGCACGACCTCGGCCACCTGCTCGGGCGATCCGGGGTCGCCGTCGGTGAGTGGGATGGCGCCTTCGGGAAACTCGACCGGCTCCTTGGCCCGCTCCAGATGCCGCTCCTGCGTGTTGTCCTCGATCTCGGTCGAGATGGCGCCCGGCAGCACGGCGTTGACGCGGATGCGGTGCTTCGCCAGCTCCAGCGCGGCCATCTTGACGAGCGCCACCTGACCGGCCTTGGAACTGCTGTAGGCGCTCGACCCCCAACTCGTGAACTTGCGATTGCCGTTGATCGACGACGTGACGACGATGGACCCGCCCTGCCGCTTGAGTAGCGGGACGGCGTAGCGCAGCGTGTAGAACGTGCCGTCGAGGTTGACGGAGATCGTCTTGCGCCACTCGTCCGGCGGGATTTCGTCGAGCGGGGCTTGCAGGCCGTTGATGCCCGCGTGCGCGAACGCTACGTCGAGCCGTCCCCAGCGCTTGTCGATTTCGCCGATGACGCGATCGACGTCTTTGGGGTTGGATACGTCGCCTTCAAGGGCGAGCGCTTCGCCACCGGCGGCGCGGACGCGCTCGGCGGTCGCTTCGACTTCTGAAAGCGTTCGGCTGAAGGTGGCGACGCGGGCGCCCTCGCGTCCGAACAGCTCGCACGCGGCGGCTCCGATGCCCGATCCGCCCCCGGTGACGAGGACGACTTTGTTTTTGAACTCCATGACGAAATGAGGTTGGTGAGCCTTTACCACCGCACGATCGCTAGGCAAGTTGTTTCCATCGACTTACGGCTGCGGATCGTTGCGTCCCCGTTGCGCGACGCGTTGCACCTCAATCGCGCCACTCCCGGAGCGGCGCCGCTGATCGCCGATGATGCGATGCTGCTCATCGACCGGATCGCTCGCCCCGTGTCGTCCTTTTTGCGGAGCGTCGAGCCTGTTTCCCTACCTCCGATGGTAGTCCACGCCTATCCGAATCCATTCTCCGTACGACGACGCTCCACCTCGAAGCATCTGCCGATCCCGGCGCGACGCTGACCGTTTTCGGCGTACTCGGACGCTAGATCGTCACTCAGAATCTCAGCGCAGAAACTCAGGAAGTGTCCGTCGATCTCAGCGCGTTCCCATCGGGCTTCTATCTGGCCCGGATTGCGAGCGGTTCATACACGGCTACTGTCCGGCTCGTCGTGACGCGGTGATTTGGCGAGGGGCAGCAGCAAGTCAGAGTGGTTTGCCTCGCTCGGCTGGGGGATGCTACTATGCGGGTGTGTTTACTCTTCCGGCTCTGTGCGTTAGAGCCCTCCCGTTCGAGTCCCGCCGCATGCGTCTGACTTTCTTCTTGCTCTGCGTCCTATCGCTCGTTCCTACGGCGTCCGCTCAAGACTCGCTTTTGCTCGTCATTCGGGTAGACGACATCCTGTCGCGTTCGTCGGTTTCGCCGCGTAGCCTGGTGCCATTCGAGGCGGCTGTCGAAGCGCGTGGGGGCAGGGTGACGTGGGCGGTGATCCCGGGTCGACTGACCGAGTCGCAGAACCGCGACGGAGTCCTGGCCGCCGAATTACGCAAGACGATAGAGCGGGGGCACGAGGTGTCGCTGCACGGCCTCACGCACATCTGCCAGCGGTGCGGGTTGTCGAGCCATGAGATGTGGTGTCTCACGCACCAGTCAGCGTTCACGCGCGAGCAGCAGGCCAAACTGCTTGACGATGGACTGGCGATCCTCCAAGACAAGGTCGGCGTGCGGCCCACGTCGTTCGTGCCTCCGGGCTACCACGCCGATTCGACCACGTATCAGTTGTTAGGTGAAAAGGGGATGTCGTGGATCTCGACGGCTGGGGGCGACGGGGCCGGTTTGCATCCGTCGGTATTCAATCTGGTCCGATCCGAGGACTTCAACTGGGCTATCGACACGGGAAGCTATGCCAAGCGTCTGACCGACGTTCTCGCCGACGTGCGGACGCTGGGACGCGAGCAGGGGTACTACGTGTTTGTGCTCCACGACCCATTCACGCGTCCCGGTTACGCAAATGGTCTGACGATGCAGTGGACCGGCGAGGTCCTGGACTCGCTCAACGCCGAGTACGGCGACAGCATCCGCTACCGGACGCTGAGTCAGGCCGCCACCTCGCTCTCGTCGCGGACGACCGCCGCCCAATCGCCCACATCGGCAGCTTCGTTTGACCTCTATGCACATGCGCCCAACCCGTTTAGCACCTCGACGACGTTCCACTTTCGCCTGACCACGGCAGCCGACGTGACCCTAACCGTCTACGATGTGCTGGGGCGCGAGGTGGCGACCGTGCTGGATGGAAACCTCGTGTCAGGTCGGCACGAAGTCCCATGGACGCCTGGCGAGCTGCCTGGCGGCGTGTACCTCTACCGGCTGAGTACCGCCGACGCTGTCGCTACGTCGCGGCTCGTTCTGGCGAAGTAGCAACCCTCTATCCACTCCATACGCCCATGATTCTCGCCACCACACCCACCGTCGCCGGAAAGCGTATCGTCCTCACCCACGGACTGGTGCGTGGCAACGCAGTCCGTGCGCGCCACATCGGGAGCGACATCGGCGCGGCGTTCAAGACGCTGGTCGGCGGTGAGATCGGGGCCTACGCCAAGCTGCTGCAGGAGAGCCGAGAGATCGCCCTCGAACGACTGATGGACGACGCGCAGAGCCTGGGCGCCAACGCCGTTGTGTCGCTCCGCATCACCACGTCGACGGTTATGGCGGGAGCAGCGGAGATTCTGGCGTATGGCACGGCCGTGACGGTCGAAGACGAAACATTGGCCTAAATCGCACAGCCTTGCCCGCCTAGCCGGGCGACGTGTATCAGATGGCTGTGAACGGTGACAGCTGCGTGCGGGTAACTCATCTTTTTTCGGTGAGTGTGGCAGTCTGGTCGATCCGACTACGCTTTCTGGATATTGGGCATCCGCGATGAGACTCATGCGTCGAGTTCTATCATGGCTTAGCACCGACCTTGCAACTCCGAAACCCGGCGTTTTCGTTTTGTACTCCACCCACACCACTCCGCCCAAAATGAAGCGCTTCCTACACACTGCCCTTCTCACCCTTTTTGCTCTGACCTGTGCCGCAGCGGTGAAGGCGCAAGGGACCCTACCGATTGCTGCAGGAACTGACATTACGCAAGGCGCGCGGTACACCTCTGCCGACGGGGAGTATTATCTCACGTTTCAGACCGATGGCAACTTGGTGATCTATCGGACGAATGGAAACCAGTATCACTGGGGGTTCGATCAGTTCGGCTACGTACTCGGAAGCGCCAAGACTGCGCGGCTTGAACAGGGCGGTAATCTTACACTTTCTGACGGTGACGGGGCCGTCCTCTGGTCCGCTCTGCGGCAGAGCCCGGAAGATCCGGGGGTAACGCTTCGTATGTATCAGGGCGAACTGGTTCTGATGTCCTCTTCGGGCGATGTCCTTTGGGGCTTCGTGCGCTCCAAACCCGTAGCCGCCGAGCGCGGCGAAATTGACCGGCTTCGCCCTAGTCTCTCGTCTTGCCGCGCCGGTTTGGACTTGCTCTCGGAGAACGGCTATCAGTATCCCAACGATCCTGCGGCGGCGCCGACGGGGGGGCGCGCCTGGACGAGTGTGATGGCTTCGTTTCGGCAGGACTATTTACCCGGCTGCCAAGCGATAGGTGCGTTCTTAGAGCGCTGGAAGGGATCTGTGGTACTGGACGCCATTGCTTCGGCTGATGACGCTGATGGCGTCACGGACTGGAATGCACGGATGAGTGGAGCGGGTGGCATCGTCACGGTCGGGGAGGAGATCTCGGCCAACTGCCCAAGTCGTCACGGATCGGGATTCGACTGCGTTGTAAGTGCCTCCACGCTCGCGAATGTCGTTGTGCCTCAGGCACGCGCGGTGATCGACGTGCTGAATCCTCTTGAATGCATGCCGACCAATGGGTGGATGCATTGCCTCAAAATCGATGTGCCGGACATCCGCATCATGGGTTCGGCTGCCGTCAGCCCTTCGGCGCTTATGCTGACCAAACACATCTACACCGAGATGACACAGCGCCTCCATAGCGGCTATGATCGCAGTGTCTTCGATGGATACATCGCCTACATGACCAACGGTGAGCCGTGGTCCGAACTGGCCGGTTTGGCACCCATTGGAGGGATGATGGGGCCGCCCGGGGGCGACGAACTGCGCGGCGGATCAGGTGGAAATCATCTGTGGATCTCCGAGCAAATGGTCTGCAAAACCGGCGTCGCCACCCGAAACCAAGCCTACGCCGAAGGCCGCCGCAGCCAACGCGACGACACCTACCGCAGCTTCGATCAGGTCGTCCATGAGTTTGGGCACACGATCGACGCGAAATATGGCATGCGTAGCCAGATCGAAGCCTTCTATTTTGGTGGATGGAATCCGGTCGAGCAGTTCCCGTGGAGTATCCAGGCTTGGTTTGAGACACCGAAGCAAATCATGACACCGAGGGAGCGTGCGTACATCGGGGACCTCTTCGCATCCGCGACCACATTCTCGTGCGATGACTACGACCCCAACGCAACGTTTACCTCGAGCAATCAGCCCACTGAAACGGGTGCATTGGAGACGGCTGAGCTAACCATCTTTCCCAATCCATTTGCTGGCGCAGTGTCGGTCTCGTTTGTGCTTGATCGCACGGAGCACGCAACCCTAACGGTCTATGATCTTCTCGGACGTGTTGTAGAAGTCGTGGCTAACGAAGCATTCCCAGCAGGACATTCTACGGTCGAGTGGGATGCTTCGGGATTCCCCAACGGACTGTATTTGTATCGCTTCAAAGCGGGGTCGTCCGTCCGCATGGGTACCATGCTGCGTGCAGAGTGAGCCTATGGGGGTAGGCTACCCCCCGAAGGTCTTCTTCAATCTCGAACAGCCCCAGCAGGTTTGAAGTCTGCTGGGGCTGTTCGAGATACATCCTGTCACTCCGACCGCGTCCAGATCATCAGCGTGAGCGGCGGTAAGACGAGCGTCTGTGTTCCACCGGTCAGCCTGGGGCCGTCGAGTGGCGTCGTTCCTGCGCGTGTGCCGTCGGCCACGAGGCGCCAGTTGCCCGGTGCCGCATCGACGATCAGGCTAGCGGGGGTGTCGGACGTATTCATCGCTACCATCAGGCGTTCGTCGATCTGGTAGCCGAGTAGGCCGGGGGCATCGTCGGGGGCGAACCAGCGGACGTAGTCGGCAGGCGGCGTATCGGCGATGCGGAGCGGGGTGCCCATCGGGCTGTTGCGCAGGGCGATCAGGCCTTTCCACCACGCTTCCATCGCGGCGATGTCGTCCGGCCCGTCGGTTCGTCCAATCGTGTCCCAGAGGAAGAGGTTGGGTTTGCGGACGTTGTACGTGTCGCCTCGGCCTTTGAAGTAGATCGGGTTGCCGGTTTCGTAGCGCGTGTCGTACTCGATCTGCGCCGAGCCTTTGCTACGCAGCACTTCGCTTCCGCCGTGGATGACGACGGGACCGAGCGAGGTGAACAGCAGTCCGGCAGCGATGCGGTATTCGGCTTCGTCGACCCCAGCCAGCCCGTTCCAGTCGCGTGTGGCGAATTGGTCGGCGAGCGTCCAGTTGTCATGGATGTCGAGGTAGTTGATGCCACGCCCCGGCTCGCGCTCGTCCGGGAACGCGCCCACGAGGGCATCCATCACGCGCTGCCGCTCGGTCGTGTTGCTGCCTGCGAATCCGCGGTCCGTCGCTTTGTCGTCGGGCTTTGAGGTCGGGCCTTTGAACGCGTTGCGCGC
>CAXBBB010000089.1:0-7880 GCA_963973615.1 uncultured Rhodothermales bacterium
GGGCCACAGGCGTCGACCCCGCCCGGACGAGCACAGACTATAGAAGAGGAGCAGCCGAATTGGGCAATCACATCGCGCACTGCCTTATCGAAGGCGGACTACGCGACGGCTCGAACGAGTCTCACAACTATGCCAACCGGGACTATCGTCCCGCCAACCCTCCTCTCCGCATTCGACTTCCGGGCAACCCCGACGTGACCGACCCGAATCGTTGGCAACCGCTGGCGCTGACGACGTTTATCGACCAGAGCGGCAATCCGATCGACGGAGCCACACCGGACTTTCTCGGGGCCGAGTGGGGGGCCGTGCTTCCGTTCGCTCTTTCGAGTAGCGACCGCACGGTGCGCCATCGTGACGGACAGCCCTACACGCTGTACCACGATCCGGGACCGCCGCCCCTCCTAGGCTCCAGCACGTCGGATCTGTATGCCTGGGGATTCGGCCAGGTGGCGCGCTGGTCCTCTCATCTCGATCCGTCGGATGGCGTTTCGTGGGACATCTCGCCCGCTTCGAGTGGCAACCTCGGCGCCCTACCCGAAGCGGGGGAAGACGCCTCTGACTTCTACCCGGACGATGGCTCCATCCCGGGATCGGGGCACCGCATCAACCCCCACACCGGACGTCCGTACGTCCCACAGATCGTCTCCCGAGGAGACTATACTCGCGTGCTGGCCGAGTTTTGGGCTGACGGGCCAGATTCGGAGACGCCTCCGGGCCACTGGTTTACGCTTCTCAACGGCGTGAACGACCGCCTCACACAGCGCCGGATGGGCGGTGTCGGACGCGAACTGAGCCAGATCGAATGGGAGGTCAAATCCTACCTGGCGCTGGGAGGCGCGATGCACGACGCGGCAATCTCCGCGTGGGGTATCAAGGGATGGTACGACTACATTCGTCCAGTATCGGCCATTCGCGCGATGGCCGAATACGGTCAACGCTCCGACGCGACCGTACCCTCGTTCGACCCAAGGGGGCTCCCGCTCGACCCGGGGTTCGCGGAACTCATCGCCCCAGACGATTCACTTGCCGGAGCAGACGGAGAACACGTGGGAAAGGTCAAACTGTGGGCCTGGCGAGGCACGGAGATCGACTCGTTCGACCTACGATGGCTCTCGTCGGGAGTTGGGTGGGTGCGGGCCGAAGACTGGTGGCCCTATCAGCGACCGTCCTTCGTCACGCCGCCCTTCGCAGGCTACGTCTCGGGGCATTCCACCTTCTCGCGCGCTGCCGCCGAAGTGCTCACGCTCCTCACCGGAGACGCCTTCTTTCCCGGTGGTATGGGAGAGTTCTCCGTCCCAAAAGACACGTTTCTGGCCTTCGAGTCCGGGCCAAGCAGAGAGATGACGCTGCAATGGGCCACCTACCGCGACGCTGCCGACCAATGCAGTCTCTCCCGCATCTGGGGAGGCATCCACCCTCCGGCCGACGACCTTCCCGGGCGACGCATCGGCGAGCACGTCGGCATCGCAGCCTTTGAGCGGGCCGCCGGGCTTTTTGAGGGGGCGCGGACCGCTTCCGAAGCCAAACTGGATGCCGTACGGGTGCACCCGAACCCGGTTCGCTCGGGCGAAGTTGTCGTCGTCTCCAGTGACGCGCGAGCACCGGCGACCCTCCAGATTGTCGACGCGCTGGGTCGCGTGATCCTAACGCGCTCGCTCAGACCGGCCGAGGTAGCCCTACTCTCGACGAGCGGTTGGGCAAGCGGCTTGTATGTTGCGCGCCTGCAGACGTCTCAAGCCGATCACGCAGAGCCGTTCATCGTCCTGACAGTGGACTAGCGTCGCGTGTGCTGCCTATCTCAGCGGAAACTCCTCGCCGTTGGGCCCGAGCAGAACGAGATCGTGCGCCTGGCGAGCCTCCTGGCTGACGCCCAATCGAAGCTCGTCGTACACTTCGCCCTCACAGTCGTCCCCGCCGCCATCGCGGTGCATGGCAAGCTCGGCACGTTGGCCTTCGATCCGCTCGACGAGCGTCCACGTGTTTTCCTCGCAGTCTCCGACGTAGCCGACGCGAACGACAAGCGTGTCCCCATCCAGTCCGGGCGGCTGATCTTCGATCGCTGGAAAGCGGCCCATCACGACGGCGAACGAGTCGCTGTCGGCCAAGGCCTTGTCCGGATCGTCGGGCGGTCGGTTGCACGCGGCGATGAGGAGCAGGGCGAGTAGTGGAGCAGCGCGGAGTCGGAGCACGGCGGGCGGTTTGATGAGGGTCGCCAAGATCCGGCGGTCTGCCGTGTGGAGTCGCAACGAGTTGGTAGCCAACGCGGACCGGCAGGCAACCCTGAGCGTAACTTTCGGCTCCTGATCTCGCCTCTTGCATGTCCGACACCCGATACGAAGCCGTCATCGGCCTAGAAGTCCACGCCCAACTGCTGACCAATTCTAAAGCGTTCAGCCCTGAAGGTGCCCTATTCGGACTCGACCCCAACGTGCAGGTCGACCCCGTGAGCCTGGGACATCCGGGCACCTTACCGACTCCGAACGCCGAAGCTGTCACGTTTGCCGCCCGCATGGGGCTAGCAACAAACTGCACGATCCGCGAGCGCTCCATTTTCGCTCGCAAGCACTACTTCTACCCGGATCTCCCCAAAGGCTACCAGATCACCCAATTCGACACGCCCCAGTGCGAAGACGGCTACGTCGACCTGACAATGGACGACGGCTCGACCAAACGCGTCGGCATTACGCGCATTCACCTGGAAGAGGATGCCGGGAAGTCGATCCACGACCAGGATCCGTACGACAGCCTCATCGACTACAACCGGAGCAGCGTGGCGCTGATTGAGATCGTCAGCGAGCCGGACATGCGGACGCCGCGCGAGGCGTATCGCTACCTGCAAAAGATCCGGCAGATCGTGCGCTACCTGGGTATCTGCGACGGCAATATGGACGAAGGCTCGTTGCGCTGCGATGCCAACGTGAGCATCCGCCCGGTCGGCCAGACCGAGTTTGGGACGCGGACGGAAGTCAAAAACATGAACTCGATCCGCAATGTCGAGCGTGCCATCGAATACGAGATCGAGCGGCAAACGAAGGTGTTGGAGTCGGGCGGAGCGGTCGAGCAGGTGACGCTACTGTGGGACGCCAATAAGCTGGAAACGCGCGAGATGCGGAGCAAGGAAGGCGCGCACGACTATCGCTATTTCCCCGACCCCGACTTGGTAACCGTAGTCGTCGATGAGGCGATGCTCGCCCATATCCGCAGCGGTCTGCCCGAACTACCGGCCGTCCGTAGAGCGCGCTATACGTCCGAATTGGGCTTGCCGGATTACGATGCGGGCGTGCTGACCGAAGAGCGCGAACTGTCCGACTTCTTCGAGGCGACGCTGTCCGCTGCGGGAGCCGAGCACGCCAAAGCCGTTTCCAACGTCGTCATGTCAGACGTGATGAAGACGATGAACGAGCGCAGTATGGGCATCGCCGACCTAGGTATCTCACCCGAGCGGCTGGCCGAACTCGTCGTCCTGCGCGCCGACGACGCCGTCTCGTCGACGGGCGCCCAAACCCTGTTCGAGATGATGCTGACGAGCGACGAATCGCCGCGCGTACTCGCCGAAGCGAACGACTTGCTCCAAGTATCCGACACCGGCGCGCTGACTCCGATCGTCGACGCCGTCATCAGCGAGAATGCGGGTAAAGTCGCTGCCTACCAGAGCGGTAAGAAGGGGCTGATCGGCTTCTTCATGGGCCAGGTGATGCAGCGCTTCGACGGCTCGCCTGACCCGCGCATTGTCCGCGAATTGCTGTCGGCCCGGCTCGACGGCGACGCGGGCTAATGGCGTACGAACCGGCCTCTCTCCTACTCGCTCTGGAAACGGCAACACCGATCTGCTCAGTCGCGCTGATCGGGCCGAGTGGCGTATTGGCAGAAGCAAACGTCCAGACGCCGCGCGCACATGGTCAACTGCTACCGGTTTTGGTGCGCGACGCGATGGCGTGGGCCGACGCCGATTGGTCGCACGTTGGAGCTGTCGCAGTTTCTGCTGGCCCCGGCTCGTACACGGGACTACGCGTCGGCGTGAGCGCGGCCAAAGGATTCTGCCTCGCTTCGGGCGCCGCGTTAATCCCTGTCGGCACGCTCGACGCGCTGATCTGGGACGCCCAACGATTGTCGGCCCATGACGATCTCCCACGCACTATCGGCGCCGTCCTGCCCTCGCGCAGAGGCGAAGTCTACGTCGGCATCGCACCACCTGAGTTCGACCCACTCGTCGACGCGCTGGACGCTGAACCGATGGACATCGCCGACGCCGAGATGCGGCTGTGTGGCGACGACCACGTTGCCGTCGGTGTGGGAGCCAGCGTGTTCGGCGGAGGCGCTGAGTGGATTCCGCTCGACGTATCGGCAACCGCGCTGGCAGTGGTCGGCTGGGCACGGTGGAAAGCCGGGAAGACTGCCGATCTCGCCGAGTTCGAGCCGAACTACCTCAAACCGTTCGTTCCGACCCAACCCCGCCAACGCCCGTAGCGACGTTTTACATAACATCGCCCACCTCGGATCACCCTTCCAAAAACCGGATCAGCGCGCTCTCGTCGCGTGTCAGCCCGCCCAGCGTCCCAACCGACCGCGCGCTTCCCCATCGGCCGACGAACGTGCCGTCGGCGACGGATTCGAACAGCGCAGGATGAATGTAGTAGTCGCGGCAGACGGCTTCGGTATTGCCCAATGCCGCGCACGCCGCACCGACCATCTCTTTCTGGATGGCCGTCGGCTCGATTTCAGCTGAATCGTGCGCGGCGACGGCTGCAGCGAGCGTACCGCCCCACGTGCGGAACGTCTTGGCCGTGAACGCCTCACCCATCGCGTCACGCAGATACTCATTGAGGTCGGACGAATCGAGTTGACCCCGCTCCCCGCTTTCGTCGACGTACTGAAACAGGTGGTAGCCGGGGACGTCGCGGCAGGCGCGAACGTGCTCGGCGAGCGCCTCATCCTCGACCGCGACTTCGTGCTCCTGTCCGCTTTTGCCTCGAAACGCGAACACGACGCCGCCGTCGCGAAAGCGCGCGTGTTTGTCGCGCAGCGTCGTCAGGCCATAGCTGCCGTTCTGACTGGCGTATTCCGCGCCGCCGACGCGGATCAGCGTACGGTCAAGCAGCGTGGCGACGACGGCGAGGACGTGTGTTCGGGACAACGAATCAATCTCCAGATCACGCGTGATCCGCTTACGCAAGACCGGAAGCGCGCGGCCAAACTCAGCGATACGGTCGAATTTGGCTTCGCTTCGTGTCGACTGCCAATCGGCGTGATAGCGGTACTGCTTTCGGCCTTTGTCGTCTCGGCCTGTCGCCTGGATATGTCCGCGAGGGTCGACGCAGATCCATACGTCGGAATACGCGGGCGGGATGGCGAGCGCGTCGATGCGAGCACGTGTGGCCTTGTCCCGCAGCAGCGAGCCGTCGGGCAGATAGTACGCGAAGCCGGTTCCTGCCCCTTTGCGCGATAGGCCAGGTTCATCGGCGTGGACGTACCGCAGCCCCGCCCGGCGTGCGTGCCGAACGAGGCTGGGATCTGGGTCTGCAAGAGTACTCAAATTAGCCGCCGACGATGACGCCGCCATTGACGTGGATCGTCTGGCCGGTGACGTAGCTGCTGTCTTGCGAGGCGAGATAGACGTAGGCGGGAGCCAGTTCTTCGGGCTGCCCGGCACGGTTCATCGGCACCTGCTTGCCGAACGCGGCCACCTCGGCGCGGCTAAAGCCACCTGCGGGGATGAACGGCGTCCAGATCGGCCCCGGAGCGACGCTGTTGACCCGAATGCCATCGCCGACAAGCGACTCGGCGAGCGAGCGCGTAAAGGCCAGCAGCGCGCCCTTAGTCGACGCGTAGTCGATCAGCGATCCGTTGCCTTTAAAGGCGACGATGCTCGTCGAGTTGATGATCGTGTCGCCCTCTTTGAGGTGCGGCAGCGCGGCCTGGGTCAAGAAAAATGCGCCGAACACGTTTGATCCAAACGTGCGCTTGAGCTGCTCCTCGGAGATGTCGGTCAGGCTATCGGCCTTCTGCTGCATCGCCGCATTGTTGACCAGGATGTTGAGTTTACCGAATGCGTCGATGGTCTGCTGAACGGCGGCTTCGGCAAAGCTCTTCTCGGCCAGATCGCCCGGGATCAGGATACACTTCTGCCCTTCGGCTTCGACCGATGCCTTGGCCGTCTGAGCGTCTTCGTGCTCGTCGTAGTAGACGATGGCTACGTCAGCCCCTTCGCGCGCAAACAGCGTAGCGACCGCACGCCCGATCCCGCTGTCACCGCCCGAAACGAGAGCCACTTTGCCCATCAGCTTGGAGGAGCCGCGATAAAACGGCGCTTCGTACTGAGGGGCGGGCGTCATTTCGGACTCGTGACCGGGATGATCTTCCTGTTTCTGCGGAGCCTGCATGTTGGGATAATCGGACATGGTGGTGTCTGGTTTTAGAAATGAGGTGAGTGGATAAAACGCAGGTCTAATAGAAGCGCTCGGGCTTCTTCACAACAGTCTTGCGACGCTTCGTTAGCCGACCGACCAGCAGGCCAACGACCGCGGGCGCGAAGCGCGCGACAAGCGACGGAGTTTTCGTCTTGACAGGCGGCTGTAATGCCCGATGCGGAATCGCACCGACCGGTATGGAACGGGGCGAGACGACCTGCCGGGCCTTGTGCTCTCCTGCACTGCCCCCCCGTTCGTCGACGCCCTTCTTGGCATCCGGGGTGCGCTCGGCGTGCTCGCTTGGCTGAATGCCCGAACCGTGGTATCGCGCGTACACCTGCGTGATTTCGGCGCCGAAAAAGAGGATCATCGCCGAGTAGTAGATCCACAGCAGCAGCACGACCAGCGACCCTGCCGCTCCGTAGCTCGATGCCGTCGACGACGTGCCCAGGTAGATGCCAATGGCAATCTTACCGATAGCGAACAGGACGGCTGTGATCAGCGCACCCGTCCACACGTCGCCCCACTCGATCTCAGCGTCGGGTAGCACCTTATAGAGGGCGGCGAAGAGCAGCGTAAAGACTCCGATCGAGATCACGAAGTCGACGAGTTGCGCTACAAACTCTCCAAATCCGCCCAGATCACTGATGAACGCCGTCAGTTGCGACACGACGACGCTGAGCACGAGCGAAACGAGCAGCAGGAAGCCAATCGTCAGGATCATGCCGAACGAGAGGATCCGGCTCATGATCAGGCCTTTGATGCCGTAGCTGGGCTTTTTCTGCACTTCCCACACGTCGTTGAGTGCGTCTTGCAGCTGGACGAATACGCCAGTAGCGCCGACAAGCAGCAGAACGATGCCGACGATAGTGCCGAAGACCCCACTGTTGCTGCCCGGCTGATTCGCGTTTTCGAGCATCGACCGAATCGCGTCTGCACCTTCGGGGCCGACCGTGCCGCTGATCTGCTGCATCAACTCGGCCTGAGCGCCGCCGTCCTGTCCAGCCCAGAATAAACTCAGGACGGCCAGCACGATGATGAGCAGTGGCGCAATGCTGAAGACGGTGTAGTACGCCAACGCGGCCGCCAGGCGAGGCGACTTGTCCTCGATCCACTCGGAAGCGGATTCTTTGAGTAGTTCGGAGTACTGTTTGGGAGCGAGAGCCATAGACCAGTGGATGTTGTCTTTCTGACTCGGCGATAACGCTCGCCGTGCCGCGATCGCAGTTACGATGCCGTTTCGCATACTGAACATTCGGTCAAACACGTATGACATACAGACGGCACCGACGTGTGCTATCGTATGGGCGAATCAATTCCCCGTTGCCATGCCCGCTCGCGACCTCCGCCGCCTCGCCGCCTACTTTCAGCCAGACGAACTTGAGTGGCGCGCCATCACCATCAGCAAGCGGACCAATAAAGGATTGGCCGCCGCCTACATCACCAACCGCGCCATCATGGAGCGGCTCGACG
>CAXBBB010000090.1:0-7877 GCA_963973615.1 uncultured Rhodothermales bacterium
GAACCCCTATTACCAGGATGAAAACCTGGCGTCCTAACCGTTAGACGAACGCGGCAGAGCAGCAAATTACAAGCGCAACCCGCGCAACAGGTCCCCCTTCAACGGTTTTCCACAGCCGCGCGCATCAAACGCCAATACGCGTCTCGAATGTGGCCGCGTCAGGGACGACCGTATCGAGCACACGGGCCGATGAGATCACGCCGGGCATTCCGGCTCCAGGATGCGTGCCCGCTCCGGCGAAGTACAGGTGCTCTACGTCTTCGCTGATGTTGTGCGGGCGGAAATAGGCACTTTGCGTCAGCACGGGTTCGATGGAGAACGCGGCGCCTTTATAGGCCTTGTAGTCGGTCAGGAAGCCTTTGGGCGTCAGCGTCAGGCTGGCGTCGAGGTGGTCTTCTAGACCGGGCAGAATCGACTCGCTGAGGTATTTGCTGACGGCCTGGCGGTAGCGCTCGGTCTGCTCGTCGTCCCACGGGTCGCCGCTGTCGAGGTGCGGGACCGGACTGAGCACGTAGAATGCATCGCAGCCGTCGGGAGCCATGCTCGGGTCGGTCGCGGTCGGGCGGTGGAGGTAGAGGCTGAAGTCTTCGGCTAAGCGCTGGCCGAAGATGTCGTCGAGCAGCTCTTTGTAGCGCGGACCGAGCAGGATCGTGTGATGCTTGACGTCGTCGTAGGTCTTGTTGGTGCCGAAGTACCAGACTAACAGGCTCATCGAGAACTTGGTCTTCTCGATCTTCTTGTCCGTCCACACCTTGCGCACGTTCGACGGCACCAGATGGCGGTACGTCCACGCGATGTCGGCGTTGCTCACGACCAGATCGGCGTCGATGGTCTCGCCGCTTTCGAGCCGGATGCCTGCCGCGCGCTTACCGTTGACGAGAATCTGATCCACGTCGGCATTCAAGCGGATCGTGCCTCCCATTTCTTCGACCAAGCCGACGAGTCCATTGATGAGGGCGCCCGTTCCGCCCATCGCGTACCAGACGCCCCACTTGCGCTCTAGGAATGCGATCATGGTGTAGATGCTCGTCACGTTGAACGGGTTGCCGCCGACGAGGAGCGGGTGGAACGAGAGCACCTGACGGATTTTCTCGTGCTTCACGAACTTGCTGACGAATCCGTAGACCGTCCGGTGGCTTTCGAGCCACGCCATCGCCGGGACGATCTTGGCCATGTCCGACACGTTGGTAAACGGCACGTGCGCCAGCTCCTCGAAGCCCACTTTGAAGATGTCCTTGGTCTTCTCGAAGAAGCGGTCGTAGCCTTCCACGTCGTCCGGGGCGAACTGCCGGATCTGCTCGTGCATCTGGGCGCTGTCGCCCGTGTAGTCGAAGTAGGTGCCGTCGTCGTAGCGGATGCGGTAGAACGGCGTCACCTCGCGCAGCTCTACGTCGTCCGCGCGGTTCTTTCCTGCGAGCTGCCACAGCTCATCGAGCAGGAACGGGGCCGTGACGACAGTCGGCCCGGCGTCGAACGTGTAGCCGTTCTCGTGGAAGACGCGCGCACGCCCTCCCGCTTGATCCAACCGGTCGACGACGGTGACGCGGAAGCCCCTAGCCAACAGCCGAATCGCACTCGCCAACCCGCCGAATCCGGCGCCGATAACGACAGCGTGCGGCGACTCGTCGGTGATAGGGACGCGCGGTTGTGACGGGTCGAGCAGGCGAGCGTCTTTGCGGTGAACGAGCGAGTCGATCCAGGCGGGCATGGCGGCGATGGCGATTTTCAATCAGAACTGAAAATTACGCCGCGCTGCGCAATCGGATTCGCCTTGGTCCTAGAGCGGCTAACAAAACTCAGCGCGGTAGGCGAGAACGAGCGAGTGGGCGCTGGCCCAGGCGCGCGAAGCAGACGTAGCGTGAGCTACGGCGATACAGCGTACCGAAGGCTAGCGTTCACGCAGCCGTTCGCAGCCCGCGACGGGTAGTGCTAGCCGCTCTTATTCCACGCCCGAGTTTTGCGCGATCAAATCGGCGATTTTCTCGGTCAGACGGGCGGCGCTATAGGGCTTGGCGAGAAACGCGTCGGCTCCGGCCTCGTCGACTTCTCGCTGCTTCTCGCCCATCATACCGCTCGCCGCGATGATCGGAAGATTGGAGCCGGATTGGCGGATGGTGCGGATCAACTCCAGCCCGTCCATGACCGGCATCATGACGTCGGTCAGGATGAGTACGGGATCGTTTTGGTTTAATTGGTCGAGCGCCTCTTTGCCATCGGACGCCGTGCAGACGTTGTAGCCTGAGTCTTCGAGCAGGTCGACCGTCGCATCGCGGATGTAGGGTTCGTCGTCGACAACGAGAATACACTCGCCGTTACCGCGCACGATTTCAGGCGACGAGATGGGTGATTCGGCCTCTTCGCGTTCCAACTCGGCGGGGAGGTAGAGCGTGAACGCCGTCCCCTCACCAGGCTCGCTGTACGCGACGACGAAGCCCCCGTGGCTACGCAGGATGCTGTAGACGGTAGACAGGCCCAGACCAGTCCCCTTGTTGAGCTCTTTGGTCGTGAAAAACGGCTCGAACACCTTGTCGATCACATCGGGCGGGATGCCTTCGCCGGTGTCGGTGACGGTGATGCGGACGTAAGGGCCGGACTTGGCATCCAGATTGGTCTGCGCGTAGTGGGTGTCGATCTGTGTGTTGTGCGCGTCGATGAACAGCTTGCCGCCGTTGGGCATGGCGTCGCGCGCGTTGACGCTCAGATTCATGAGCACCTGCTGAAGCTGAGTCGCATCGCCGACGACGCGCCACAGGTCGTCTTTTACTCGTGTCGTGACCTCGATGGTAGCCGGGAACGTCTCATTGAGGATCTTCTCGGTCTCGCGGATCACATCGCCGGGCTGGAGGACGACGCGTTCGCCTTCTACGCCGCGCGCGAACGCGAGCACTTGCCGCACCATATCGGACCCGCGCTCGGCACTCTTCTTGATCATCTCGAGCGTGCGGATGGCGCGCGGTTGGTCCTCGACCGCCTTTTCGAGCACGCGCACCCCCAGCACGATGGGCACGAGCAGGTTGCCCAGGTCGTGCGCGATGCCGCCGACGAGCCGGCCGATGCTCTCCATCCGTTGCGAGCGCAAAAACTGCGATTCGAGCTGCTTTCGCTCGCTGATGTCACTCGAAATGGTCAGAATCGAGTGCGGTTCGCCTTGCGCGTCGCGGACCAGCGTCCACCGGCTGTCGACGATGCGGCTGACTCCGTTTCCTGCGTCCATTTGGATTTCGCCTGACCATTCGCCCTTGGCTAGCGTGGCGTCCCATGCTTTCTGTTCGTCGCTATCCTCGAATGCGAACAGGCCGGTACCCGCTGCTCGGACATCACGAAACTGATCGGCACTCGTGTTGGCGTACGTCGGCGTGCGATCGATGGCGTAGACGCAAATGGCGTCTTTGGCCTTGTCGAGCAGTCCGGCTTGCTCGCGGATTCGAGCAGCTTGGTCAGCGCGTTCGCGTGCGTAGCGGATCGACCGTTCGAGTTGGAACTCGTCGATGGAGCCTTTGACGAGGTAGTCGGCGGCGCCGCGTTCCATCGCGCGGATGTCGACCTCCAGATCACCCTGTCCCGTCAGCAGGATGATGGGCGCCGTCACGCCCGCGTCGTGTGCTCGGTCGAGCACGTCGAGCCCGCTATGTGCGCCTAGCCTATAATCCACCAGAATGATGTCGAACGGCTCTTCGACCATCGCCTCGACGCCGTCCTCAAACGTGCGTTGCCACGTCACATCGGCGGTCAGACTGCGTGCGCGACGAAGGAGGGTTTTGGTGATGAAGAAGTCGTCCTCGTCGTCCTCGATGATGAGGATGCGGGTATTCGAGGTACTGCTCATCCGGGGTCCTTATGCGTTCTGTGGCAGTCGAACGATTTCAAACCAGAAGTCCGACATGACCCGGATAACGTCGGCCAGACCTTCAAAGGTGACAGGTTTGGTTACGAATGCGTTAACGCCCAAATCGTAGGAACGCACGATGTCCTGCTCGGCGTCCGACGTGGTCAGCACGACGACGGGGACTTTGCGCAGTTTGGGGTCCTTCTTAATCTGTTCGAGCGCCTCGCGTCCGTCCATGCGTGGCATGTTGAGGTCGAGCAAGATGAGGCCTGGACGCGGGGCGGCGGCGGTGGCGTACCGGCCCTCTTTGCGCAGGTATTCGAGCAGTTCTTCGCCGTCCTCGACGCAGTGCACCGAGTTACGAACGCGGCTCCGTTTGAGCGCGCGCTGAGTCAGCTCGCGGTCGTCCGGGTCGTCGTCCGCAAGCAGAATCACGACAGGGTCCTTTTTCATTCCGTTTCGCTGGTGGAGGGCGAGAGAGAGAGGGTAACGTAAAACGTGGTGCCTTCGCCGGGCGCTGATCGAGCGTCGATGTCTCCGCCGTGGCGTTGTGCGATGCGTCGGCAAATGGCGAGGCCCATGCCGGTTCCAGGATACGTGTCTCGTCCGTGCAAACGTTGGAACGGACTGAAAATACGGTCGAGGTACTTCGTGTCAAAACCGATTCCGTTGTCTCGGACGGACAACGTGATGGTCTCTTCGGATCGTTCACACCCTACGTGCAGGCGTAGCGGAACGTCCGAGCGCCGAAACTTGGCCGCGTTGCCAATCAGGTTGTGGAGCAGCTGGCGCATTTGCATCGGTTCGGCCTCTATCGTGGGCAGCGCCTCGTGCGTCACTTCGGCGCCTGTCTGCTCAAGCGTGTAGTCGAGGTCGACGAGCACCTCGCTGAGCACTTGCGACAGGTCGACTCGCCGAAACGGGTGCGCTTGTGTCGCGATGCGCGAGTAGGCGAGCAGGTCGTTAATCAGGTCCGACATCCGCCCAGCCGCCGTATTGACACGGTCAAGGAAGTGGTGCCCATCTTCCGATAGCTTGTCGGCTTCCTCCCGTACGAGCAGGCCCGAGAATGCCTGGATCTTGCGCAGCGGTTCCTGCAGGTCGTGGCTGGCGACGTAGGCGAAGTCCTGCAATTCCTTGTTGCGGGCATTCAAGGTTTTGTAGAGTCGAGCACGCTCGTACTCGGCTTCTATGCGGTCCGTCACGTCGCGCGAAGCCGTTTGAAGAAGTGGAGCGTCTTCCACACCGTCGTCCCGCATATCGGCGACGGTTTCGAGCCAGACGTAATGGCCGTCGCCGTGGCGGAAACGGTACGTCGTCGAGCCATCCGCTTCACCGTTGACGATGGCGCGAAGACGCTCCCGGACGACGCCCAGATCTTCGGGGTGGACGTACTCGAACGGGTCGGCTCCTTCCAGTTCGGAGGGGTCGTAGCCGACGACGGTGCGCGCCGATGGGCTGACATAGCGGTAGCGACCGTCGATGTCGTGGAGCGCGACGAAGTCCGACGAGTTCTCGGCAAGCAATCGGTAGCGTTCTTCGCTCTCGCGCAGGCGTTCTGCAGCGCGCTGCTCTTCGCTCACGTCTCGGAAGGTGACGAAAAAGCCGTCGCCCAACCGGACGGCGGCGTTCCGAACCCAGAAGTCCATTCCGTCGTGATCGTAGCGCAAGACGGTCTGAAACGGTTCGCCCGTTTCGACGACACGAACGTAGGCGTCGAAAAGTCCGCTCTCGCGGTTTCCGGGCATCTTCTCGAGCAGCCGCTCGCCCAGCAGGGCGTCGGGGGCAAACCCCACCAGTTCCTCGCTCTGGTGGTTGACGATGCGCCACTCAAAGTCGACGATGGCGCCCTGCTCGTCACGCACGCTCTCGAAAACCATGATGCCGTCGAGCGACGTGTCGAGCAGGCTCTGGAGCATCTCGCTCGACGCGCGCAGTCTGTTTTGGGACTCACTACGTTCGATCAGCCCACCGAGCCACAGCGCGGCGAGGAAGAGGAAATGCTGATCCGACTCGGACAGTTCGACCGGCTCGTCGAGCCAGATGCTCACGCGCCCTCGATACTCGCCGTCGACGCGCATGGTCAGGTCGATGGCGGCAGACGCACCGAACGACGCGGCAGGGTGATGCTGCGCTTTGGTGTCGGGTACCTGCCAGACTTTGGTTAACTGCGCCGGACGCGGCCACGCAGCGGCTTTAGAAAGCATGAGGCCGGGGCGTGGCGCATCGGGTCCCTGGGATGCGTCGACATACACCAACTCGCCCACTTCGGTCGCTAGCAGTGCTGCGCGGGCCTCAAAAGCGTCCGCGATCAGCGCCAGCGTCTCATCGACGAGATGGTCCGCGCTCGGTTCGGCTTGTGCGGTAATGTGGGTCAGGCGGCGCAGGCGCTTCTGGTTGCGCTCGGCGGTGGCGATGGCGCGCTTCTGGTCGCTCACGTCGCGCGTCGTCGACACCCACACACCGTCGATACTGGGTAGCCTGCGCCAGCGCGTTTCGAGCCAGCAATCGGAAGAGCCGGTATCAGGCGCTTTCGGCAAGCAGCGTGCGACAGTGGTTACGGTCGTACCGGCTTTGAACGAGGCCTCCGTTAAGGCACTGCGTACGGAAGCGATGTCGTCCGCGTGAATCCATGTTTCGAGCGGCTGGTCGATCAGTTCGGATGGCGCACGGCCCAAAATGGCGTCGGCCTGGGCCGATACGGCGACGAATCGCCCATCTGCGTCGTGTCGGCCCACGAGGTCGGTCGACGCCTCCATCATGAAGTGGGCTCGGGCCTCGCTGCGCGCCAGCGCCTGTCCTGCTTCGGTGAGCGCGGTGATGTCCTGCGAGACGCCCGTGATGACCACGTCGCCATTGGGTTGAATAGAGACCCTGCCGCGCGAGAGGATGTGGCCGATGCTGCCGTTCGGGTTGACGATACGGTAGCGGTGCTCGTACATCTCGCCATCGTCGAGCGGATGGGAGATGCTTTCGACCACCCCGTCGCGGTCGTCGGGGTGGATGCGCGCCAGAATCTCGTCCATCGACCCTGGCGATTCCGAATAGCCCGAGTACGCATCGACATCCGTCGCCCACTCGACGATGCCCTGTGTCACGTTGAACGCCCACGCACCGACGCTGGCCACGCGCAGTACTTCGATCAGAAGCTGGGGGTCCGGAGGAAGCGTGGGTAAAGCCATTTATGAGGGGGGACAAATCGCGGTCCGGCGGTAGACTGCGAGGGGCGAAGATACGTCGTCTGCGACGCCCAGCGGCATTGTCGTATCAGTACAGCAAAACCGCGAAAGCCGATCGGTCAGGCCGACAGGACGCCGTACGTCTGCTCCCAATTGGCGCGCATTTCGGCTAGGCTGTCGCCGCCCAGTTTCTCACACAGCGCAACGGCCAGCGTCCACGCGACGACGGCTTCGGCGACGGTCGAGGCAGCCGGGACGCTCGTTACGTCGCTGCGTTCGTAGCGGGTCGGTTGAGCCTCGCCGGATGCGAGATCGACCGTGCCCAACGGTGTGATGAGCGTTGGGATCGGCTTCATGTAGCCCCTCACGATGATGGGCTGTCCATTGGTCATGCCGCCTTCGATGCCGCCCGCTGCATTGGTCGCGCGCCCGTAGCCGCCGATAATCGACGCGTCGGACGTGATGGCGTCGTGGATCTTGCTGCCGGGATCTTGAGAGCCTCGGATGCCGTCGCCGATTTCGACGGCTTTCTGCGCCTGAATCGATAGGATCGCTTGGGCTAGCAATCCGTCCAGCTTGCGATCCCACTGAGCGTAGCTGCCCAGCCCGGGCGGTACGCCGGTCGCGACGACTTCGTAAGCGCCGCCCAGACTGTCGCCCGCCTTCTTCGCCGCCTTGATGTGTTCGATGCCCTGCTGCGTCAACGCGTCGTCGAGCATCCGTAACTCGGATTCGTCAGCGGCGAGGTACAACGCATGGGCCCCGCCATCGGCGAGTAGCGCGTCGCGTTTGGATCGCAGGGCCTGGGCGTCTCCGACGACGTGTCCCAACCCGACGACGTGACTGCCGACGTGGATGCCGAACTCGGCCAG
>CAXBBB010000091.1:0-7877 GCA_963973615.1 uncultured Rhodothermales bacterium
GCAGCGCCAACCCTTTGCCCTGAGCCGCCACGCGTACGACGCGTATTGCGGCTCGTGCCACACCCTCCGGCTTCATCGGAATCGACTCGATTTCGACGCGGCCGGCTTCGATCTTGGAGAAGTCGAGTACGTCGCCGATGATACTGAGGAGCGCGTCGGCGCTGGTTCGAATCGTCTCAACGCTCTCGTGCTGCTCGCTGTCGAGCGTGGATTCCCCCAGCAAATCAGCCATACCAATGACGCCGTTAAGCGGCGTGCGGATCTCATGACTCATCGTCGCCAGAAACTCACTTTTGGCACGGGCGGCGCGTTCAGCCGAGTCTCGCAATCGTTCGGCCTCGTCGAGCGCGCGCGCCAGATTTGCATTCGAATCGCGTAGCGAACGCTCGGCCTTGATGCGGACGTGAGCTGCAACAGACATCGTGACGGCGCCTGTTAAAGTCGCGATTACGATGATCATCGTCCCCTCTCCGTCGATCCACCCGGCCAATCGGTAGCTTGCAATCAAGGCGAGAGCAAATGCACCGTATGCCGCGACTTCTTGCCATCGCTTGGCGAACACGCCAATCAACGAGACGCACGAAATCACGATCATACCCATCCACATCGGCACGTCGGCGATGCTGAAGAGTGCGATTTTCGTCAGATCGAGCGCAGATACCAGATAGGCGATACCGATGGTGAACTCACGCGCATGCCGTCGCACGAACTGGGACGTGTAGGAGAAGCCTACGATAAGTATCGGGAGCACGAAGACTAGGACGCCGACTACAGTCGTCAGCCTTCTACCGGGCCGCGATACCAACAGATTGACTCCGATTCCCGCTACGCCCGCGAGGGCGAGCAGGCCACGATAAACGGCTAATCGGGCGGCTGTGGGCTGAGTCATCGGTATTCGTATCGGATCCAGTTGCCGGCGGATTAAACCCCGAGCCTCAATGGCCTCATCATACGGCCCGATTCCTATTCCGCCGGCGCCACAAGGACTCAGTTCTTGCCTGGTTCGTCGAGAATGTAGAGTTCGGGCAGGTTACGCCCGATCTGGCCCCAGTCGAGTCCATAGCCGATCACGAACTGATTAGGAATCCGATAACCGACATAATCGAGCGTCAACGGCACGCGCGTGGCTTCGTGCTTGTGCAGCAGCGTCGCCACGGCGACCGACGCCGGATTGGACTCTTGTACCAGGTCCATCAGGAATTGCATCGACAGGCCGGTATCCACGATATCCTCGACGAAGATGACGTGGCGATCTTTCAAATCGGCATCGATTCCCTTGAGTTTCGTCACATTACCGGACGATACTTTCTCGGCCCCGTAGCTGGACAGCTTGATGAAGTCGATTTCGCAGTCCAGATCAACCGCGCGCAGCAGATCGGACATAAACATGATGGCACCGTTGAGTACACCGATGAAAATCGGCTTCTTCCCTGCATAGTCGCGCGTGATCTGCTGCCCGAGTTCGGCGACGCGGAGGCGCAACTCGTCTCGGCTGAGGTGGACTCGGAAGCGTTCTCCTTTGACGACGACGTGTTTTGTGGGCTGCGGCATGGGTGAGGCGTGCGATGAGCGAGAGTCGAAAACTAGGGCGCGCTACCGGGCTGCCAAGCGAAGTACGGTCGAGAATGCACGATACCGACGAGATGATGCGTCTCGCACGTAGCCTTATTCCACTACAAAGCCTGCCTTTCCGAGCGCGAACGTCCCCCGGAACAGCCGCTGCGCCGGGCCGCCTAGCGTGACGCCAGAGACCGACGCTGGAAGCACCGCGCCACCCGTCCAGTCGAAGCCGACCGACAGCGTCCCACCCCGCGGCTGAACCTCGACGTTCGACCGCCCACCCTCCACGTGAACCGCGCCGACCGACGCTGCAGCAAGACCCACAGCGGCGGCGCCGGTCCCACAGGCTAGCGTTTCGGCCTCGACGCCTTTCTCGAACGTTCGCACGCGAATCCGTCCGGGCTGTACTACCTCAGCGAACGTCACGTTGGCTCCCCTGTCGCCCCACACATCGGCGTGTCGCAATCGACGCCCCAGCGCATCGACATCGACGGCGTCTACGTCGTCCGTCCACACGACGGCGTGCTCCGTCCCGGTCCACGCGTAGAAGACTTCGTGTTCACCGATATGCACCGCGCGCAGATCTCGGGCATCGGGTAGATCGAGGGTAACGTGTGCCCCGTCGACACGAGCTTGAACAGGTCCGGCGTCGGTTTGGAGTGTGAGCTTGGTCGCAGCATCGTCGATGGTGCCGAAACCGGACTCGGCGGCGATGCGGGCCATGCAACGAGCGCCGTTGCCGCACATCGTCGCACGGGATCCGTCAGCGTTGTAGATCACCATGCGTGGATCAGCGGCTTGGACGTCGAACGGGTCGCCGTCGACTGACAGCAGGAGTAGGCCGTCGGCTCCGATGCCTGTTCTGCGGTCGCAGAGTTGAGCGGCAAGGCGAGCGGCTTCGTCGCCGGATAGCGCATAGAAGCGGTTGTCGAGGGCAATGAAATCGTTGCCTGCGCCGCTCCATTTGGCGAACTCAACGATCAGGCTGGGCGTCATATCGGTCTGCTATCTTTGGTGTGCTCGTCTGATCGATGGGCACCCGCGTTCGTTCCGCCCAACCCATTCCCTTGACCGAGAAAAGCCTCCATATCGACCAGGTCGAGCCGCTGCTGCTGTTCGGCTTCAACGACACCTACCTGCGCCGCATCGACACGGCGTTCCCTGAAACCAACGTCACCGCGCGCGGCACGACGATTTACCTGCGGGGTCCCGAAGCCGAAGTCGAGCGCATTGAGCAGGTGATCCACGAGCTCTCCGTCCTGCTGACCCGCAACGGTACGCTGACTGAGAACGACGTAGACACTGTCCTGGCGCTCTCGGGGGCTACGAACCGCATCCCCAAATCGGTTGGTGGCGCCCGCGACGTGATCCTGCACACGGCGAGCGGTGGCATCGTCCGCAGCAAGACACCGACGCAGACCGAGATGATCGCCAAGGCGCGGCAGAACGACGTTGTGTTCGCCGTCGGCCCGGCGGGTACGGGTAAGACGTACGTGGCGGTCGCGCTGGGCGTGGCGGCGCTGAAAAGTCGGCAGGTCAAAAAGATCGTGCTGACGCGTCCGGCAGTCGAGGCAGGCGAGCGGCTGGGCTTTCTTCCCGGCGACCTGCGCGACAAGATCGACCCGTACCTGCGTCCGCTCTACGATGCGCTCGAATCCATGATGTCGCTCGAAAAGCTGCGGGCCAATATGGACCAGAACATCGTCGAGATCGTGCCGCTGGCCTTTATGCGCGGGCGGACGCTCGACTCGGCGTTCGTTATTCTGGACGAAGCGCAGAACGCGACCACGTCGCAGATGAAGATGTTTTTGACGCGCCTGGGCATGAACAGCCGCGCCATCGTGACCGGTGATGTGACCCAAACCGACCTTCCCTCGCGCGAGCAATCGGGCTTGGTCCACGTGCGGCGCATCCTGTCGGACGTCGAGGGCATCGGCTTCGTCGACTTTCAGAAGTCAGACGTAGTGCGCCACCGGCTCGTCAAGGACATCATCGAAGCCTACGAGAAAGACGAAGACGGCTGACACCTACCCGTCTCGCCCTGGCCTCGCTCCTACTCTTCCCGCGACGACACGCTCGTCGCCGATACATCGAAGCGACGCACCGCGGCAGCGGCCCCATCACCCGCGCGTCCGTTCTCCGACACGTCGGAAAATGCCGTGGGTTCGGGCCACGTTCTCAGCAGGCGCAGCGGCTTCGGCGATCGCGAACCCCGCTTGCCCGAACACCTGCGTAAGGTCGGCGGATGAGGCTCCGGTCTCTGCGAACAGCCATCCGCCTTCGGCCAGCACCCGGTGCACGTGCGACAGGTCGGCGCGCACGTCCAGGTCGGTTGCCACGACCCATCCGAACGATTCGTCGGCAAACGCCAGATCGTCGAACGGCATCGCGACGGTCGACGCGCTCACGCCCTCGGCTTTGAGAGTTGCATGACACCTATCGGCGGCTTCCGAATCGTGCGTACACGCTGTTACGTCGAAGCCAAGCTGAGCGAGAGGAAGCGCGTGACGCAGCGCATCGTCGCCGATCACCAAGACAGTCTGCGGCAGCGGAACGGCGGCAAACGTCCGCAGCAAGTGAGCCGACGGCGGCCGCATGATCACGAGGCGATGGCGAGAGGCACGCGCTTCCATCCGACAGAGTCGAGGACCGACGACGCCAACGCGTCGATATAGAGCGCATGACAGTTGATGCCCGCTGCGATCTCGAACTGTCCGATGCTACTCTCCGAAGCCGTCTGCCGGAGTCGGATGTCCAGTTCGTATGCCGTCTCTACGGTGTCGGACGAGTAACCCAGCGGCACGACGACGACGCCGCTCGCTCCTTCGTCGAGCGCCAGTTGCAGCGCGTCGCCTGGATTGGGCGACAGCGCGCGGCGCAGCCCCCAGCTTGGCGCATAGGCCCAATGCACGCGCCGCGTCTCGTTGCGATCGCTCAGCACGCGCCGAGCCAACTCACCCAGCGGAGACGACTCCGGCGAGCCGTCGGGCGCGTCGACGCGTGAGGCCGGATGAGCGGCAAACAACAGATGAACACTGGGACGAATGGCGCGCGGAAACCGCTTGAGCGCCTCGCCGACGCGTTCGCCCAGTGCTCGGGCAAATCCGTCGGTGTGAGCGACTGATGGCACGACGACGGTAGGAGGACGAACGCCGCGCTCCTCGCACACGGCTTGCCACCAGGCTAGGCACGCGTCCGTGACAGCAGAAAGGCGGACAGGAGTTACCGGAACGAGAACGACGCGGTCACAGCCATCGGCCATCACGCGTTCGAGTGTCGCTTCGGCCTGAGGGTCAGCGTAGCGGGAAGCCACGTAGACGCGGGCCGTCAGATCGCTCCCGGCCTGCCGTCCCACTGCATTCTGCAAGGCCTTGGCCTGCTCCGCTACAATGCGCGCTTCAGGAGAGGTACCACCGACAGCTTGAAGCGCTTCTTGGAGGGCTCCTGTCTGCCGACGCGCCATCCAGCGGGCGCCCAGTTCGCGTAACCAGATCGGAAGCCAGGAGGCTGGAAACCGGTAGGGATCCATCAGCAGCCGGAATAGAAAATCCTCTGCTCCCTCCTCGCTCAACACGCCACCCGGAGCCAACAGAACGACGGCGATTCGCTCCCCTCGCTCAAGCGTTCCGCCATTCGCAAACGCAGACGATGGGCCGGACGAGTGGGCAGCGAAAGCACGAGGCGTCATGTGGCGAAGGACGAATACGAGAGGGACTCACTCAAAAGAAACGAATCGGCCCTCCCAATAGGCTTGAAGTTTCGACAGACACACACGCATTTCAAGCAAACCCCATCCCTTTCCCAGCATGGACTTACACCTCGTTTCCTGCCGACATGGAAGCGCTACCGAACAAAACTCAGCGAGACGGTCATAAGCTGATCCACATGAGGACTCAGCCACCAGCAAGCCGGGCGACCTCGCCTAGCACGTCAATCTCCTCGGGGTGCTTGTCCTTCCGCCATCTCACGATGCGAGGAAACCGGAGCGCGTACCCGCTCTTATGCCGCTTGCTCACCTGAACCGCATCAAAAGCGACTTCAAGCACAATGTGCGGCTCGACTAACCGGACACGTCCATGCGCGAACTGCTGCGTCGTGTGCTCGACAAACCACGCGCTCAACTCGGTCAGTTCCACGTCGGTTAGACCCGAGTACGCTTTGCCGATAGAGAGCAGGGTATCATCCGACTCCGAGGCGCGGACGGCGAATGTGTAATCCGAATAGAGCTTGGAGCGCTTTCCACTCCCCCGCTCGACGCTCGTCACCACGACGTCCAGCGTAGCCAGCGCACGCTTCACCTTGAGCCAGTCGCCGCCGCGCTTCCCAGGTGTGTAGGGGGAAGCAAGCGATTTAGCCATCAGCCCCTCGTTTCCTCGCTCGCGCGCCTCGCTGAACCGCGCATCCAACCGCTCTTCGGTCGACTCCTGCCATACCTCTTGGTCGGAAAGGCGCACGTGCCAGTCAGTCCCGGCCAGTGCGTCGACCAGTAGCGCGCGACGTTTCGCCAGCGGACGCTCAATGACGAGTTCGCCTGCGTAGAGCACGTCGTAGGCGATGAGAACGGTTGGTATCTCGGCCAACAGGTCCTTTGGTACGCGCACACGTCCCAGCCTCTGTTGCAGCGCGGCGAACGGCGCTACGTTACCATCTGGGCTAAGCGCGACGATCTCGCCATCCAGTATCCAGTCGCCTTCGGGAAGAGCTGCGGCGAGTGCATCGACGACTTCGGGAAAGCTGCGCGTCACGTCCGAGCGCTGCCGCGAGAATACCGCGACGTGCCTGCTGCCGACCGGTCGGCCCAGCGGGGCGCCGTTGGGCTCGCCGATGTGTGCGTGACATCGGATGCCATCGAACTTGTCTTCGATAGCCAGTCCGTCAGGGATCAGCTTTTCCAACTCGTCGGCGGTGTCAGCGGCTCCAGCGAGCATAAACGCGACCGGGTGAAAGAGTCGCATCGCAGCCTCTCCCAGCGTGCCCGCCTGCGCTCGAAGAGCCGTTTCGCCCAGCGATCCGACCAGCATGTTGGCGCGGCGAACCTCGTCCAGTTCGACATCGAACGCTCTCGCCAACGCGTCTTCGACCCCAGCTTCTTTCATGCCGATGCGCAAGTCCCTCGCCAAGAGGCGGACGGCGTATCGGGCTTCGAGCGGCGTAGCGTCATCCAGAAAGGCGGCAAGTAGCGCGTGCTGTTCGGCCCGCTTGCGAGTGGCAGCCAACATTCCGAAAAGAAGATCGAGGTCGGCGAAGGTCAGCCTGGAATCGCGTGGCGGCAGCGTCTCATGCGCCAGCGTTCCGGGATCACCCAATGCGACCAGTTTAGCGCGCAGTTCGTCTTTCGATAGACCCGTCGCCGGTTCCAGCGCACGCAGAATCGCGGCATGACCGACGTTTACCGTCCGCCCGTCCGAGATCTCGAATGCGTGACCGGCAAACCAGCGTGCGGCTCGCTGCAGGTCGTCGCCTTCCAGAGTCGTCAGCAAATCGCCCACGTGCGCCGCTTTTTCGAGTCGCGATCGGGTGCCTTCGACGCGTAGGGCAGCTTCTGCCCACACTGTGAGCGGGACGCTGCGTTCGCTGTGGAGATCGCTCATCCGGCCTCTGCTTTTGCACGCGAACGCCTGGCCGGACGCGACGGTGTGCGAGCCAACTTTCCGGTCGGCTTATGACCGGCGCCCGCGCCTCCCTCCCACTTGGGTTCGTCGACGTGTTGACACGCCGGACAAAAGTAGATGATGCGCGTCTTGTCCTCTCCGTCGCGCGTCTCCTCACCCTTGCGCGTAAGCTGACGGTGTTGCCGTATAGGGGTACCGCAGTCGAGGCACGGCAGATTGCCGTTGCTGCCACGGCTTGGCCGATGGATACGACAGCGCAGGATCCGCTCCGACGCGCTCGAAATCTGCCGGGGCGAGCGTGCGCCCGCCGGTTTGATACGCGCGCTGACAAAAGTCAGGAATCGCCGTCAGCAGCGCGGTCCACTCGTCATCTGCTAGCAAGCCGACCGGCTTCCACGGATGTATCCGGCAGGCAAACAGCACGTCGGCACGTAGGTAGTTGCCGATACCCGCGAGCGCCTGTTGATCGAGCAGCGCAGCACCGATGGACCGCTGAGGTCGCAGCAGTAATCGGCGTTTGGCTTCATCGGCATCGAACGGCGGATCGCCGGGATACGGCAGCGTTTCGGGTCCGAGCGTCGCCAGTAGTTCGATCTGCTCGTACGGATCACCCTCGCCCATTTCGACGACGGGCGCCGAGTTCAGGATCGCTGCGCCGTTGGGCGTGACGAGCCGCAGCCGCTCCTTCCACTCTCGCGGCTGGGG
>CAXBBB010000092.1:0-7869 GCA_963973615.1 uncultured Rhodothermales bacterium
GTTTGTCGCTGGCCGGGTCGCGGGCCTCCTGAAACCACGCGTGCTGATCCGAGGTGTGGTTGAGCACCAACTCGGTGATGACACGCATTCCGCGCTCGTGCGCCTCGTCGAGAAACGCCTTGAAGTCGTCGACGCTTCCGTGGACCGGCAGCGTGTTGTAGTAGTCTGCTGTATCGTAGCCGTCGTCGCGGAGCGGGCTGTCGAGGAAAGGGAGCAGCCACAGCGTGTTGACGCCCAACTGTTCGAGGTACGGCAGCTTCTCACGCAGACCCTGGAATTCTCCAAAACCGTCGTCGTTAGCATCGTAAAACGAGCGCACGTGTAGTTCGTAGATGACGGCATCTTTGTACCAGAGCGGGTCGGAGAGAAAGTCGGACATGCGGAAATCAGTTTGCGTATGGGAAAGGGACCAGACGCAAAAGCGCCTCGCCGGTCCTCTGTGGACTGACGGGGCGCGGTCGGTGATCCGAGGGGACAAGAGCGTTAGGACTGACGCCCGGCTTATCGCAGCTTGTGGGTTGGTTTTGTGAATAGGGTGATGGGGCAAGTGGATGCCAGCCCACCCGGTCACACTGGTTGCTGCGATGCAGAGTCCGTCGAACATGGACTGCTGGTGTTCGATCACACGCGGTTCTTCCTGCCGTCTCGAGCTGTTCCTATGGCCTCTCGATCCGGCTCAGCGTCATCTCGAAAAACTGGGTCCACGTCTGACCATCTGCTGATCGCTCGCCGGTTTCCACCCACTGGCCGTCGTCGTCCAGCCGGATCACGTAGCGCACCTGAGACGGTCCTTGCGTCATCTCCCACACAAATGCTCCGTCCTCGAAGTAGCCAGAATAGACGCCCGTTCCGCCGCTATGTACCTGCGTGTTGAACCGGTAGCGATCCGAGTCCTGGTCAAACGTGAGCATCGCCAGCGCGTGGTGGACGACGAGCGGTTCGGAGCGTCCGGGGATGTCGGCGGTATGGGTCCCCTCGATAAGGAGCGCGAGGCCGTCGATGCGCGATTCGACCCGCTCGCTAGATCGGAATGATGCCCGCTGACCTCTCATGTCCATCCAGCCTTCGCCTGTCCAGTCACCGACGAGGAATGCGACGTGCTCCATCGCTTCTCGTTGAGCATGGAGTACGGGCGAGGGAGCACGCTGGGCATGGGCGCTAGCAGCAGTGAGGCAAAGGAGGAGCAGGAGGATGCGGAGCGGCATATTCGTCGATAAACGAGTGAGCTCTCAGGATACATCGAGGCCCTACCCCGGCATTGAACAAAACCGACATCAGAGGCTCACAACAAGACCGTGCCGTGCGCGATGGGGGCGACGTGTGCACGGAGCGCTTCGGGCGGCGCTCCGAAGAAAGCGGTGAACTCACGTGTGAGGTGCGCTTGGTCGGCGAAGCCGCAGTCGGTCGCTACGCGTCCCCACGTATGCGGCTCTGCGCAGAGGATGTTGGCGAGCGTCCCACGAAATCGGCGGATTCGGGCGTACTGCTTGGGCGTCAAGCCAACGTGATAGCGGAAAACCCGCTGAAACTGGCGCTCGCTCAGTGCTACCTCGGCGGCAAGGCTTGCTATGCGAGCGCTCCCATCGTACAACCGGAGCACCGCAGTTCGGATGCGCCCATCGGTCTGGTCCGCTGCACCGCTCCACTCTCGCACTTCCTCCTCGAAGATCGAGTAGATCTGAGACGCACCGTGGGCAAAACGCAGCCTCTCGCTCCATTTGTGCGCAAGAGGGGAGTCGAGATGTTGGAGTGGAAGTTGTACGTTTTGTAGATCGGGCAAGCGAACGTCGACCTGTCGGGGTAGGACCGAACGCGCTTCTCCTGGCCGAAAGCGAACGCCGAAGAAGGAGTCGCCAGGTGCCACATCCACTGTCATCGCCGACATGCGCGGACCGGTGATCAACAGCGCGCCTCCCTCGGGATGTTCGGCGATGGGCATCCAGACGAGTAATACGCAGCCATCCGGAAGCACGCGGTGCTCGTACGAATCGGCGCGGTCAGGAGGCGACGAAAAACTCCAGAACGAATGCACCCATGGCTCTAAGTCAGAGGGGGGCGCGGTTTCGGAGTAGAACATGGAGGTACCCTCTACAGGCTACCTATTGAGGGCTCAGAACGAACACATGGGCCGGAAGCACCTGTGGATCGAGGCGGACGAAGTGTTGCCGGCCTTCCCAGTGGTACGTCTCGCCACCCAATGCATCGCGAGCAATGAAGTGGTACGGCAAGCCGATAGTTGCAGGGTCGAACGTGATCCACGCCTCTTGCGCGTTATGGGGGTCGAGGTTCACGACGACGAGGACGCGGCTGTCATCGGTGTGCTTGACGTAGGCGAGCAGGTGCTCGTTGCCTGTCTCGAGGAATTGGACGTTGCGCCCAAATTGCAGAGCGGGATTGGCCTTGCGGATCGTGTTGACGCGCAGCATCAGAGGCTGGAGGCTGTTCGGGTCGTTCCAGTTCCACGCGCGCACCTCGTACTTCTCGTTGCCCAGATACTCCTCCTTGGCGCCTTTGTGCGTGTAGACGTGCTCGTATGGCGGCCCGTAGATGCCATAGGTTGGCGAGAGCGTCGCAGCGATGACGTAGCGGGCGATGTGAAGCGGGCGTCCGCCGTGCTGCAACTCCTCGTGGAAGATGTCAGGCGTGTTGGGCCAGAAGTTGGGGCGGTAGTACTCGGCCATCGGCCCGTCGAAGAGTTCTATGGCATACTCTTGAATCTCAGCCGCCGTATTGCGCCACGTGAAGTAAGTGTAGCTGTTGTTGAAGCCGATTTTCGCCAGGGTCTGCATCACACGCGGACGAGAGAAGGCTTCGGCGAGGAAAATCAGTTCGGGATGGTCGGCTTTGAGCGTGCGCAGGCACCACTCCCAGAACGCGTAGGGCTTGGTGTGCGGGTTGTCGACGCGGAAGATGCGTACGCCCTGCGCAATCCAGTGGCGCACGATCCGCAGCACCTCGGCGCGGATTCCCTCGGGATCGTTGTCGAAGTCGATCGGGTAGATGTCCTGGTACTTCTTCGGTGGGTTCTCGGCATAGCGGATCGTGCCGTCCGGTCGCGCTCTGAACCACTCGGGATGCTCGGTCACATACGGGTGATCCGGCGAGGTTTGAAACGCGATGTCGAGCGCCACTTTTACGCCGACCTCATCGGCCTTCGCCACGAACCGCTCGAACGCTGCCATACCTCCCAGTTCGGGGTGCACGCTTTTGTGGCCGCCCCATGTGCCATCCTCCAGCTTGCCGCCAATCGCCCATGGACTGCCGGGCTCCCCCTCGGTGGCGGTCGGAGAGTTGTCTTTCCCCTTGCGGAACTGCTCGCCGATGGGGTGGACGGGGGGCAGGTAGACGATGTCGAATCCGCGTTGTGCGATCAGCGGCAACCGCTCTGCGGCATCGTCGAGCGTGGTGTGCTGCGGAGGCTGCCCGTCGACCGCTTCTCCGGACGAGCGGGGGAAAAACTCGTACCACGCGGCGAAGCGGGCGAGCTCTGGATCGACTTCGCACGGAAACACGTGGCTCTCGATCAGGCCGGACCGTGGGTCGGCGGCGTCGGCGGCTTCTCGAAGCTCTTCGGAGAGCGCCAGCTCGCGGTCACCGTTTCGGACGCGTTTGGCTTTGTTGCCTAACTCGGTGTGCTTGGCCTGTTTCGCCCAACCGGCAAGCACGTCGGCGGCCTCTTCAAGTTCGCTTGCCAGAAGCGCGTTCGACTCGCCGCCTGTAACGCGTCGCTCGAACTGCTCCTGCCACGTGCCAAACACGTCGAGCCATCCGCGTACTTGATAGGTCCAGATGCCTAACGCGTCGGGCGTAAAGGAGGCGACGTATTCGTCGTTGTACCGAAGCGGCATGGGGTAGGTCGACTGCGTACCGTCCGGTGCTGTCACGACCAGTTCCGCTTTGATACGATCGTGACCGTCCGTAACGAAACCTGCCACGACTTCGACCGGCTCGCCCACACTGCGGCGGATGGGCCAGCGTCCGGCATCGACCTGGGGCGTCAGCGTCGAGAGCACGACGCGGGACCACAATTGAGGCGCGGGCGAGGGTGGATTGTGTGCGAGAGCGTCGGTTTCGGTGCGAAGTGGGGTAATCGGCATGGGGAAAGTCGTCGGTAAAAGAGTGTGTGGACGAGCGAGACATATGCGCGGTTCGACGCCAGGCGTTACCAAATAGGGACGCAGGCGCGAAAAGCGCTTTCAATCGGGATTGGACTTCGCTTGGGGTGTTAAGCCCGCGCGCGTTCGACCGATCACTGGGAAGGAAGAGCACGGATGTATCTAGATCGGGCCTATTCTTGTTGCCATCGGCGTCTACTTACCCACCACGCCCCATCCTACGCTTCCTCCTTTATGTCCGACCTTTCTACTGACACCGGCGCTCCAACGCTGAGCGGTGATCCTGAACCGTCTGGCCCGTCGACGCGCTTGGCCTCGACGCTGGGTCTGCCGCGTACGCCGCTTCCCGGCCATCCGTATCCCATGGGGGCCACCTGGGACGGCATCGGTGTCAACTTTTCGCTCTACTCCGAGACCGCGACCGCCGTCGAACTCGTCCTGTTCGACGATCCCGAGCATCCGCCGGCCGCCACGTTTGCGCTGACCGAGAAGACCGGACCGATCTGGCATGGCTATTTGCCATCGCTGCGGCCGGGGCAACTCTACGGGTACCGCGTGCACGGGCCCTACGTGCCACAGCAAGGGTTTCGCTATAACCCGCAGAAGGTCGTTCTCGACCCGTACGCCAAGTCTATCGGTCGGCCGCTCAAATGGGACGAGAGCCTGTTCGGTTACATCGTCGGTGACCCCGAGGGGGACCTGTCGTTGAGCATGAGCGATAGCGCTCTTTTTGCTCCTCTGGGCGAAGTTATCAACCCGGCGTTTCCCTGGGGCGACGACCGCGCGCCATGCGTGCCGTGGCCCGATACCGTGCTCTACGAAACACACGTCAAGGGGCTGTCCAAGCTGCATCCCGACGTTCCCGAGGCGATCCGGGGAACGTACCTGGGTGCCTGCTCACCGCCGATCATCGATCACCTGAAAAAGCTGGGCGTCACGTCGGTACAGTTTCTGCCCGTGCACAGCATCGTGCAGGATCAGCGGCTGCACGAGATGGGCTTGCGCAACTACTGGGGCTACAATACCCTCGGCTTTCTTGCGCCCGAACCGAGCTACGCGACGCACGAAGGTGCTGGAAGCGTACAGGAGTTCAAAACGATGGTTCGGACGTTTCACTCGCACGGACTGGAGGTCATTCTCGACGTCGTCTATAATCACACCGGCGAGGGCAACCACCTGGGGCCGACGCTGTCGATGAGGGGCATTGACAACCGCAGCTACTACAAAACGGCTGCAGACGCACGCTATTTGACCGACTATACCGGGACGGGCAACACCGTCGACATGGGCAACGGGCACGTGCTCCAACTGGTGATGGACAGCCTGCGCTACTGGGTGACCGAGATGCGCGTCGACGGCTTTCGTTTCGATCTGGCGGCCACGCTCGCGCGAGAGTTTACCGACGTGAACCTACTCTCAGCGTTCTTCAAAACGATTCAGCAGGACCCCATTCTATCCCAGGTCAAGCTGATAGCCGAGCCGTGGGATCTGGGACCGGGCGGCTACTTGGTCGGGGGCTTTCCCTGGCAGTGGACCGAGTGGAACGGCGACTATCGCGACACCGTCCGCCGCTTTTGGCGTGGGGATCGCGGACTGAAAGGCACGTTTGCGACACGGGTGGCGGGATCGTCCGATCTCTACAACAACAGCGGGCGCCGACCGACGGCGTCGATCAACTTCGTGACCGCGCACGACGGCTTTACGCTGCACGATATGAGCAGCTACGAGCACAAGCACAACCACGCCAACGGCGAGGACAACCGCGACGGTCACGAACCCAATTTCTCCGTCAACTTCGGTGTGGAAGGCCCGACCCGCGACTCTAAGATTCTGGACAAGCGGTATGCGATGAAGCGCAGCATGATTGCTACGCTGATGCTTTCGCAGGGCGTGCCTATGATGCTGGGAGGCGACGAACTCTCGCGCACCAAGCAGGGCAACAACAATACGTACGCACAGGACAACGAACTGACGTGGTACAGCTGGAACCTGACCGCACGTCAGGCCGACTTCCTCGCCTACGTCCAAGATCTAGTTCACTTTCGCGCTGCGCACCCGACGTTCCGGCGGTATACCTTCCTCTCGGGCGAGCCCGACGACGACGGCATCGTCGACGCGACGTGGTGGCACCCGGATGGCACGCCGATGGAAAACCCCGACTGGACAGACGCCGAGCTTCCTTCGTTCGGTCTGCTATTGCGCGGCGAAACCCTGCACCGCCGCACGCCCCAGGGCGAGGAGATGGAGGACACCACATTCCTTGTCCTGTTCAACCGTTCGCATGACACCTGCTCCTACGATCTGCCCGACTTCGACGAGCATGGCATCGAGCACTGGACGATCCCTGCGCCATTCAATCGGTACGCTGCCTCTGGCGCCGTCTATAACGATGAGCGGGTCGACGTGCCTGCGTTGTCGCTACTCGTCCTTGAGGCAAGCCTGACCTATCCCGACGCGACGTGACGATCCGCTGCTGCCTCACCCTCTTGTTCGTCACCTCACTTGGGATGGCGGATGGCGTGATCGCGCAGCAGACTTCGCTCGTTTCGATAGCCGATGCCCGAGCCGACAGGAACGGAGACTCGGTCCCCGACCGCCTCGGCGACACCCTGAGCGTCGCTGGGCGTGTCTTGGCGGGGACGGCGGAACTGTCGGACCGGCAGGTAGCGCTCCCGATCCGGGATGGGACAGGGGCGCTGTTTCTACACTCGTTCGAAGAGCAACCGTCCTTCTTCCGCGGCGATAGCGTTCAGGCTCGCGGCGTGTTGGTTCAGTACAAAGGGCTTACCGGTCTGCGCATCCTGGAAATAGCGCGTGTTGCCGTGCCCTCAATCAAACAACTGCCGGTTGCCTACGATGTGACGGACCCCGAAACCCAGGAGGCGAATCTCGTAACGTTGGAGGGCCGAGTGGCGGGCCGCGTAACGACGGGGCCGGTCGAACTGCTCGCTCTCGTTCACGAGGGCATTATGATTTATGCCGTTCAAATGGATGAGTCCGACCGACTTGAACAAGTCGACGCGGGCGACAGGGTGCGCATTACTGGGATACTGAATCAGTTCGATGACGCGGCGCCCTACACGTCTGGGTATCAGGTCTTACCACGCTCTGCCAGCGACGTTCAGCGGCTTGGGGTCGGACGCGGAGGAATTCTGGCTATCCTACTCGCCTTGCTGCTGGTTTCCCTGTCTGCGATCATCGGTGTCGTGCTGATGCGCCGTGAAGTGAGAAGGCAAGTTGCCATCCAGGCCCGTGCCGAGAACCGCTACCAGGCGTTGTTTGATCGGGTTGGGGACGCCGTCGTCGTCGCTAAAATGGTGGAAATGAAAGCAGTCGAGTTCACGCTCAACGCCAGTGCCATCGAGATGACAGGCTACTCTCTCGAGCGTCGCTCCACTATTCGCTTCGACGAGTTGTTCAGGCCTTCGAGTACGGTTCGGCGACTCGTGTACTGGGCGATGCAAAATGGGCAGGCCGAAGCCGAGGTGTCGCTCGCCCGCGCCGACGGTACGACCACCCCGGTCGAAGTCCAGGCGTACCTGTTCGACCACATCGACGGGAAGCATCTGATCTTTATCGGGCGTGACATCAGCAAGCGCAAAGCCTACGAAGAGGGGCTGATCGTAGCGCGCGATGAAGCGGAGGAGTTAGCGCGGCTGCAGTCCTCATTCGTTGCCAACATGAGCCATGAGTTGCGGACGCCGCTGGCGGGCATCATCGGCTTCGCCGACATCCTCTCGGCCGAAATCGAGAA
>CAXBBB010000093.1:0-7764 GCA_963973615.1 uncultured Rhodothermales bacterium
AGCGAGCGCAGTGGCATAGCAGATGGGAGTGATACGGCCCAAGATAGCCCGTTCGCAATCCGCGTCCGGTTACGATTCGGCGCATTGCGCGCTCCGAAGACGTAGGCTCGCTCGCCGGGGACCGGTCCTAGGAAAAGCGCAGAATCTATGTCCGCTATGAGCTGTTCGATTGCGATTCCCCGTTTCCTCCCGATGTATCTGAGTTCAGTCGAAGGGGTCGACGAAATCTGCTCGTCCGTCGCTCGGTGTAGACTCCGCCATACTTTTCTTACTCCGACTTGTATGTGTCGTCTCTTCGGTATCGCCGCGTTTCTCGTTCTGCTCTCTGTGACGAGCGCCGACCTGCACGCTCAGGTGGCGTCTGAGTCGGAGAAAGTGGGCATCGGTGGGTGGGCGACGGTCGGTATGGGCTCGGGGCCGACAACCATTTCGTTTCTCGCCAGCACCACACTTGGCCGGGCGTGGATCGGACAAGGTGGGGTCACGACGGGAGGCACACTCTTCGGAGGCAGTCAGATGAGTTCGGTATACGTCGGGGGTGGGCGCTCACATTCAGGGCGGTGGCACCACGCCACGTTGGCAGTCGCGCCTGCTCTGGTCTATGGGGGACGAAGCAGGGAGGAGCCTGAGTTGTCTATCGGTATGATCGTCACGGCGCAGGTGGCTTTCGTGCCCCTACAGCCGGTTGGTGTCGGCGTGTTTGCGACGGCTCAGCGCAACTCCATCGCCAGTGGGTTTGGAGTCGGACTGGTCCTCGCGCTGATCGACATGAACTAAGGCACCTGAGCGGAATCCGGTCGCCCTTCGAGCCGTTGGTTCAGACCTCCGTTTCCCCTCCGACGTGTCCCTGATTCCGCCCGAAAAAATCGACGAAGTGCGCTCATCCGCTGACCTGGTCGACGTGGTGGGGGACTACGTCAAACTGAAGCGGCGAGGCTCCAATTACTTTGGCTTGTCGCCCTTCAAGAAGGAGAAAACGCCATCGTTTTCGGTTCACCCCGAACGGCAGTTCTACAAGTGTTTCTCGACGGGCGAGAGCGGCGACGTGTTCTCGTTTCTGCAGCACGTCGAGGGGCTGAGTTTCATCGAGAGCGTGCGCCTGCTCGCCGAGCGCTTCGGAGTGACGCTGCCTCAGGACGACGGAAAAACCGACGACCGGGCGACGGATCAGGAAGCCGCTTACGCCGCGCTCAAAGTCGCCGCGCGATTCTTCTACGACACGCTCACGCAGCGTCCCGAAGGCAAGCCGGGGCTGGACTACCTACTCGGACGCGGCGTCGAGAAGGCGTCAATCAAGGGATTCGGGATTGGCTTTGCGCCTGCCAAATGGGACGGGCTGTTGAACCATGCGCAGCAGCAGCACGTGTCGCCCGGCGCACTCGAACAGGCTGGGCTCGTCATACCGCGTAAGGGAGGCGGCGGGCATTACGACCGCTATCGCAATAGGGTCGTGTTTCCCATCTTCTCGCACATCGGCAAGATCGTCGGCTTCGGCGGGCGCGTCGTCGATCCAGAAGATGAGCCGAAGTACATCAACTCGCCCGAAACCATCGTCTACCAGAAGAGCAAAGTGCTCTACGGATTGTACCAGGGTCGGCAGGAGATTCGGACGACGGGCGAGGCGCTGCTCGTCGAAGGCTACACGGACGTCGTCGCGCTGCATCAGGCTGGGGTGACGAACGCCGTCGCCACGTGCGGAACGGCGCTGACGCCCGAGCAGGTCAAACTGCTGGGGCGCTACGCCAAGCGCATCGTCATGCTCTACGACGGCGACGCGGCAGGTTCGAACGCGGCCGTTCGGGGCGTCGATGTGGTGCTCGAACACTGGGGGATGGACGATTCGGATCTGGGGCAGATGCTGGGCGATGGGTTCGTGGTATACGCCGTCATGCTGCCCACCGGGACCGACCCCGACTCGTACGTGCAGGAGCACGGCGCCGAGGCGTTCCGAGAGTACGTGGCGAAGCATCGGCAGGACTTCGTCGAGTTTCAGCACACACTAGCGGTCCGCAGCGGCGCATTGGACACGCCGCAGGGCGTCGTCGAGGTGCAAGAGCGCGTGCTCGAACAGGTGGCGATGCTGAGTAATCCGTTGTTGCGCGAGCAGTACGTGCGGCGCGTCGCCGAGACGTTCGGTGTGCCTGACATCCATCTGTACCGCGTGCTCGAAGGGCTGATGAGCAGGCGCGGCAAGCGCAAGCAGCGCGAGGCCGAACGCCCGCCACGCTTCGACGAAGAGCCGCCGCCGTACGAAGAGGAACGCGTCATTCGCCGTCCGATCACGGTGCTGCCCGAAGAAGCCAATCTGCTGCGGCTGATGCTGTCCGAGGGGACGAGCATGGTCGCGTACGTGCTGGGCCACATGGCGCTACATGAGTTTTCGGAAGGTCCGGTCCGCGAGATGGTCGAGCACTTGTTGGCGCTCTACGAGAAGGGCGAGGTGCGGAGTGAGCCGTTTCTGGGCGGTGAGTTCGGGCGCGAGCAGCAGCGGCTGGCGGGTGACGTACTGGCGATCCGCGAGGTGCCGTCGGCCAACTGGCAGCGGCTGAAGGGCGTCGGCGTGCCGCGGTTCAACGAGGCCGCACGAGGCAGCGCGGCGGACTCGATGACGCTGCTCAAACTCGACCGTATCGACGAAGCACTCGACGCGCACCGCAAGGTCGTCTATGCCGCTGAGCAGGGCGATGGCGATCTGGCGGTAGCGCTGACGCATCTCAAAGCGCTACAAGATTTGCGCAAGCGCGTGCAGCGACGCGAGTTTTTGCAGGACGCGGTGGAATAGATCGTTCCGTCCCGAAAACCGACAGGTTTGATCCTCGCACCTGGTTCGCCTGTGACCGGTTCGCGTATTTTCCCCCTCGATCCACCCCCTCCGTCATGCACGACCCTATCGCTCCGCGCGACCCGCTTGCTCCTCCCATCACCGAGGAAACGCCGAATGCAGAGACGAGGGATGATTCGGTTGGGGAAATGCGTGCCGAAACTGCCCCTGATGCGCAGGCGAAGCCGACGGAAAAGGTCGTAGCGTTTGAGCCGTTCACGCCGCACCGGTTGCCGCGTGCCACGCGTCCGCGCGACGTGCCGAAGCGGTGCGGCGTCACGCATTCGAGCTTGTATTTCAACCGTGAGTTGTCGTGGCTCGACTTCAACTGGCGCGTGCTGCATCAGGCGCTCGACGAGCGGACGCCGCTGATTGAGCGTGTTCGGTTTGCAGGCATCGTCGAGAGCAACCTGGACGAGTTCTTCCGCAAGCGCATCGGCGGACTGAAGCGGCAGGCTGCGGCGGGCGTGCAGAGTCTCACGCCCGACGGACGGACGCCCGATCAGCAGATCAGCGATTGCCGCGAGGCCGTGCTTCCGATGTACGACTTGCTTACGACGACGTGGGAAGACACGCTTCGACCGCTGCTCAAGGAGCACGCGGGCATCGAACTGCTGCACTACTCGGATCTGGAGGAGAAGGACCGTCGGCACCTGCACGCGCATTTTCGCAAGCACATATTCCCGATCCTGACGCCCCTCGCCGTCGATCCGAGCCGTCCGTTTCCGTTCATCTCCAACCTGAGTTTGTCGCTGGCCGTCATGCTGCGGCACCCCGTCGCCGATACCGAGCACTTCGCTCGCATCAAGGTGCCGACGGCGCGAGGACGGTGGATCAAACTGACGCGCAAAGGCGCCTGCGTCCCCGTCGAAGAAGTCATCGCGCACAACCTGCACGAACTGTTTCGGGGCATGGAGATCGTTTCGGTCCACGCCTTCCGCGTCACCCGCAACGCCGACGTGGGGCGTGAGGACGAGGATGCCGATGACCTGATCGAGCAGATCAGCGAGGAGATGCGCGAGCGCCGGTTCGCCCCAGTCGTCCGCCTTGAAGTCGAGTCGGACATGCCGCCGCGCGTACGCGAGCTGCTCCAGCGTGAGATGCTGCTGGGCAACGATGATATGTACGAGTGTGCGGGCATGCTCGACGTGCAGTCGTGCGCGAGCGTTGCCAACATGCCGCATCCTGCGGGCCTGGACTACGAGCCGTGGCAAGCCATCGTACCGACGCGCCTCAGAACAGCGATTTCGGATTCGGACGTGTCGATTTTCGACGTGATACGGGAGCGCGATCTGCTCGTGCATCACCCCTACGAGAGCTTCCGGCTGAGCGTCCAGCGCTTCGTCGAGGAAGCCGCCCTCGACGACCGCGTCGTGGCGATCAAGCAGACGCTGTACCGCACGTCTGAGGAGTCACCGATCATTGAGGCGCTGATGCGAGCCGCCGAGAGTGGTAAGCAAGTCGCCGTCTTGGTCGAGGTCAAGGCGCGGTTCGACGAGGAGAACAACATCGAGTGGGGCCAGAAGCTCGAAAAAGCAGGCGTCCACGTCACGTATGGGCTGATGGGGCTCAAGACGCACGCCAAGGTCACGCTCGTCATACGGGAAGAGTCCGACCGCCCGCGCGCCTACTGCCACATCGGAACGGGCAACTACAACCCGTCGACAGCGCGCTTCTATACCGATCCCGGCCTGTTCACGACGCGTCCTGACATCAGCGCCGACCTGATCAACCTGTTCCACTACCTGACCGGCTATGCGCCGGAGCAGCACTACCGTCGCCTGCTCATCGCCCCGCGCGAAATGCGCCGCCGCTTCGTCGACTTGATTCGGCGCGAGGTCCAGCGCCACAAGCGTAGCGGCAACGGACGCATCATCGCCAAGATGAACGCGCTCGACGACCTGGAGATGATTCAGGAGTTGTATCGGGCGAGTCAGGCCGGAGTGCCGGTCGACCTGATCGTGCGCGGGCACTGCCGACTGCGTCCCGGACTCGAGCGGATCAGCGAGAACATCCGCGTGCGCTCCATCGTCGGGCGTTATTTGGAGCACAGCCGCATCTACCAGTTCGGCGAGGGCGACGATGCGCGTCTGTTCCACGGCAGCGCCGACTGGCAGCGCCGCAACCTCGACGACCGGGTCGAGTCCATCGTCCAGATCGACGACGAGATCGCGAGGGCACGCCTGATGCGGACGCTCCAACTCGCACTCGAAGATCGCCGCCAGTCGTGGGTGCTCCAGCCGGACGGCACCTACTGCCTGCTCGTCCCCGAGAATGCCGAGGAGAACGTCGGCTTTCAGGAGCGGTTGATGCAGCGCGCTCACTATCGGAGCGAGCAGGTGGCACGACCGTGGACGGCTGGCTTATAAGCCGCTTATTGGCTGGTTCCGTTTTCGATTCTGTCGTCCCGGCCGTCTCGGGGTAGGATCCATAAGTCGATTCGGGGTACCGACTCTGGTCAGCCACAAGCTCGGCCTAGATGGCGCACACTCGGGACAATGAATACTCAGGTGCGGATTACGTGCCAGCCTTGAGTAGATCGAGCAAAAGATGAGTCGTGGCCGCGTCAGGGGCGACACTTTGCAGAGCGCGGTCTGGAAAGCCAGGGGGACGCGTGTGGCAAAGCCGCTGGCAGATGCAGTCGGGTAGGCTGATATTTTTTGTTGGCGATAGACTTAAAGGTCGAACGAGTACCGTCGATACACAGAGAGACCACGAGCACAATCGCTCACCTCTCCTCGCCGTCATTCTTCTCCCACGGTATGAAATCGCCTCTCCGCTCCCTCACCCTCGCTCTTGCTGCACTCATCCTGTTCGCCGCGGCCCAGCCAGCGAACGAAAGCACCATGAGCGCCAGCTTCCACCAGCAGCTCTTCGTCCTGAAGGCGCTCAAGCCCGGTATCAAAAAAGTCGGCTTGTTCGTCGATGCCTCGTTCGCCGCTGATGCGGCACAGATGGAGGCCGTCACTCGCGCCGCCGCTGGTTCACAGGTGTCGATCCACATCGCGCCGGTTGCTAGCGTTGCCGACGTCGCATCCAAGTTTCGCACGCTAGACGGAGACGGCATCGATGCCATCTGGGTACCGATCAGCCAGGGCAACATGGCCCAGGGATCGGCGCGCACCTTCCTGGTCGAGAACGCCGCACGCAAGCGGCTTCCGCTCTTCGGACCCGACCGCAGCTGGGTCGACGCCGGCGCCGTCGGCGCCTTCGACGGTGCCCTCATGCTCAACCAGCGCACGCTCACGGCTTTGTCGCTGACCGTACCTGCGTCGCTTGCGGCATCGGCCCAAATGCTGGCCGTCAACTGATCGGCTTGCCTTTCCGAGGCAGCGAGAGAGGTTTTGCCCTCTCGCTGCCGCTCTTCATCGCGTCCTAAAATCCCTCCCTCATGTCAGACGCTGTCTCCCGCTCCACCCCCGATATTCTCGGCACGTTGGTGCTCAAAAACCAACCGCTCCGCCGACGATTCGCGCTCATTCTGGGTGTTTGCCTATTGCTCATCGGTGCCCTCGTTGCCTGGTTCACTGTCTTCGCGAGCGACGCTATTCAGCGTACCAACTACGAGCGCTCCGAACTACTGGCCCGCTCGGTTGCCTCTGACGGGTATCTGGGCGTCCTGATGCAAGATGCAGGCGGTCTGGATGAGAAAATCCAGCGTTTGGTGACGGATGAGCTAGCTCTGGGAGCCGCTTACTACGCCGCCGATGGAACGGTCATCGCCGACCTGGACGCATCTGGCCTGGCTCAGTCGCTCGACTTCTCTCACGTGGAGACGATCAGCATCGATCTGGCCGACGGAACGCCAGCAACGCTGTCGGTAGCTCCCGTTTCGGGCGATGAGGAAGAAGCCATCGGCTACGCCGTCGTCGTCGTGTCTGCCGAAGCTCAGGCCGCTGCCGAAGCCGCTCTCGTTCGTACGGGCATTACCGCCACGGTCGTGTTCGCGGTTCTCATTCTGCTGGTGCTGCTAGGCATTCAAAAGACGGTTGTGGCTCCTGTGACACATTTGCACGAAGCTGCCGATGCCGTTAGCAGCGGCAACCTCGATGCTCGCGTCGACGTGAATCAGAGGGACGAAATCGGCCAACTCGCCGCCGCGTTTAACCAGATGATCGCCGCTCAGCGCACGTTCACCGAGACTATCGAGGGCGAGCGTGAGACCGCCGAGTCTGCTCGCCGCCAAGCTGCCGAGCTGCAGCAGCGCGCCGAGAACGACCGCGTCTACCTGCAAGACCGCTTCAAGGAAATTGACCGCGTCATCGGCGCCGTTACCGAAGGCGATTTGACCCAGTCGCTCGACGTGGCCGATGCATCAGACGACGTAGGCGCGCTGATGAACCGCATCAACACGATGATCGAGGACCTCAACGGCTTGATCTCGCAGGTGCAAACGTCGAGCGCCAGCCTCGCCGACGCGTCGAGCAGCGTTTCGGCATCGGCCGAGCAGATGGCGGCCGGAGCACACGAGCAGGCGCAGCAGACGGCTGTCGTGGCGTCCGCCGTCGAAGAGATGTCGGTTACGGCCAACACGTCGGCTCAAAACGCGGAGCACGCCAGCGGAGTCAGCACCGAAGCTACCCAGCTTGCTGCTCAGGGCGAAGAGGTGTTCGAGCAGACGACGGGCAGCATGACGCGCATCGCCGAGATCGTCCGAGCATCGGCGGAAAGCGTCGCTACGTTGGGCGCCTCAAGCGCTCAGATCGGTGAGATCGTCAACGTGATCGATGACATCGCGGGGCAGACCAACTTGCTCGCTCTCAACGCCGCCATCGAGGCGGCACGAGCGGGAGAGCACGGACGTGGATTCGCCGTCGTCGCAGACGAGGTGCGCAAGCTCGCCGAACGCACCAGCCAGGCCACCGAGGAGATCAGCTCCATGATCCGCCGCATTCAGACAGAGACCAAGGAGGTCGTCACGTCGATGGAGAAGGGCAACGCAG
>CAXBBB010000094.1:0-7703 GCA_963973615.1 uncultured Rhodothermales bacterium
CGAATCAGGCCGAGCGGCGGCGAGTGAACAGGCGATGCGCACCCAACCGCCGCCCGACTTTCAGAATGTCCACCTGATCCTGAATCCGGGGTCCGGATCGTTTCCCGGGCGTGACGAGCTGCCCATCGATCCAAACTGGACCATCCACGAAGTCGGTGACGACGGACCGAAGGAGTTGGCCGAGCGTGCCGTAGCCGACGGTGCCGATCTGGTCATCGCAGCGGGTGGCGACGGGACCGTCAACGCAACCGCCCATGGGCTACTCGACTCAGACGCCGTCCTCGGAATCGTCCCGATGGGCACCGCAAACGTACTCGCTACTTCGCTCGGCGTCCCGTCGGACCTGTATGACGCGATGCAACTGATCCGCACGCCTGATGCAACGTCCGTACGGACCATCGACGCCGGAGCGTACGGCGAGGACGGCGAGGACTTTTTCATGCTGCGGCTCGGGCTGGGTGTCGAAGCGTCGATGGTAGCCCACTCGGACGACAAACTCAAAGCCAAAGTGGGGCGGCTGGCCTATCTCAAGACGTATCTCGACGAAGTTCGGCAGCAAGATCCCGTCCGTTATCACATCACGACGGACGGCGAAACGCACACCACGCGTGGCATGACGTGCCTCGTCTGCAACACGGGCCACACCGGAATGCGCGGCCTCGACCTGCTGCCGAGCGTCGCCATCGACGACGGCAAGCTGACGGCCGTCGTCATTCGGCGCATGGGCATTGGGCTAATGTTCGCACTGCTGTGGAGCGCGATCGTCAGCTTCTTCAAGGGCAACGGTTTTCGCGCCGAACAGAGTGAGCGTCTGCGTCTCTATCCCGGTCAATCCGTGCGCGTCACGTCGGACCCACCGCAGGATGCCGCGTGTGACGGCGAAGAACTTCGAGACATCACCACGCTCGACGCGCATGTCCTCCCGGCTGCGCTGCGTGTACTCGTGCCGGTCGAGAAAGACGACCTTCCCAGTGAACGCTGAGGAGTGTTTCTGTGCGAAATCGGCTTCATGCAATGTTACGGACTCGTCCTTCCGGACTCTAACTCAGGGCGCATCCTGAACCCTGCCCGGTTCGTGTCCATAGAACCAGTCTACGCTCGAATGCTATGCGCTCACTCCGACTGATCTATATCCAGACGCCGCATCCGGTAGAAGAACACAGGCGCTGAGAACCGGACGTATCGGTTCTCAGCGCGCCTTTAGCCTTCTTCTCTCCGCGCTCGAAACCGCTTAGTCTCCTTCTCTCATGGCCTCTCGCCAACCTCTTCCCCCCACCACCCGTTTTCTCGCCTTTCGCGAGTTCGCTCGTACCGAAGCCTTTGCCGGCGTCTTGCTGATGGCGTTTGCCGCCGTCGCCCTCGTGTGGGCCAACATTCCGGACTTGGCCGAAGCGTACAACAGCCTCTTTACCCTCGACAAAGACGCCGCATGGCTGACCGTTGACCTGCCGCTGTCCGAGAAGACCAAGCCGCTGATCTTGTGGATCAACGACGGACTGATGGCGCTCTTCTTCTTTCTCGTCGGTCTTGAGATCAAGCGTGAGGTGCTGTCGGGCGAACTCAACGAGCCGCGCAAAGCCAGCCTCGCCATCTTCGCAGCCATCGGCGGCATGGCCGTCCCGGCGATGTTCTACTACTTCACAGCGATGGGCAATAGCGCTGCCGTAGAAGGCTGGGGTATTCCGATGGCGACCGACATCGCGTTCGCGCTAGGCATCATGGCCCTCGTCGGAAGCAGGGCACCGGTCGTGCTCAAGGTGTTCCTGACTGCCGTCGCCATCGTCGACGATCTGGGTGCTGTCCTGGTGATTGCGCTTTTCTACACGGCGAAGCTGAACGTGGTCGCGTTGCTGATCGGGCTCGCCGTTCTCGCCATCCTTTGGGTGATGAGCAGCAAGATCGACCTTCCCATCATCGCCTACGCCTTACTCGGGATCGTCGTTTGGTACGCGTTCCTGCTTTCGGGCGTCCATGCGACCATCGCAGGCGTACTCGTCGCGATGACCGTCCCGATGCGCACGCTGGCAAACGGCAAGTCGATGCTCTACACGATGGAGCACGGATTGCATCCGTGGGTGGCATACCTCGTCCTGCCGATTTTTGCACTCGCCAATGCGGGCGTCGGTCTGGCTGGCGGCATCGACATGGGATCGCCCGTTACGCTGGGCATCATTCTCGGACTGATGATCGGGAAGCCCATCGGCGTCATGGTGATGTCGTGGATCGCCGTCAAGACGGGCATTGCGGCCCTACCTGCTGGCGTCGGCTGGATGCAGATCTTTGGCGTAGCGATCCTGACGGGCGTCGGCTTCACGATGTCGCTGTTCATCGCTAGTCTCGCGTTCACCGAGGTCCCGGCGTTCGTCGATGAGGCGAAGATCGGTATCCTCGCCGCTTCGATCGGCATGGGCCTGATCGGGTATCTGGTGCTGCGCCTGACTTCGCCTGCTCCGGTCGCTACGCCCCTAGCAGCGGTTTAAACAGGCTTCAGGTTTCGCAATCGCCTCGGTGGACGCTGTCCGTCGGGGCGGTTGCGTTTAGGCCGCTCGGCGCATCGCTCCGGACGGTGTCCCCGTCCAGCGCTTGAACGCGCACCCGAACGCCACCTCATTTTCGTAGCCGACACCCACGGCGATTCGTTGCCAGCGCCCAGCGCGATTTCGTACCGGCTTGATAGATAACCCAAGTTGTGTCCTACCTCCCCGCTCTTAGTCATTGCGAGTGAAGCGAAGCAATCTCGCTCCACAGCGCGCTGGATCGCGAGGTTGCCGCGTCCCCCGAGTAAGCCGAGGGCAGGCTGCTGCGCATCCGTGATGCTGCGCTCCGATACTGATCGTCCGATAGATCTGTCGATCTTATAGACATACTCGCACTCCGACCCCCATGCGCATCGCCCTCACCACACCCACCGGACAGATCGGCTCCCAAGTCGTCCGCAGCTTACTCGACGCCGGACACACGAACCTCGTCCTCCTGCTCCGCGACGCCTCGCGCCTTCCCGATGACATTCGCGACGCCGTCGAGACGCGCGAAGGTGAGCAGCAAGACCCGGACTTCGTGCGCGACGCTACCCAAGGCGCCGACACCCTGCTGTGGGTCAGCCCGCCCGACTGGACGACCGGTTCCGTTCTGGGCTGGTACGAATCGCTGGGCCGTTCGGCTGCCGGAGCGATTGAGGCCAACGGCATCGCCCGCGTCGTTCACGTATCGAGCGAGGGCGCCCAAGACCGCGACGCGCACGGTCCGGTGAGCGGTTTGGGACGCATCGAAAGCATCCTCGACGCAACGGGCACCGCCGTCCGTCACCTGCGCCCAACGTTCTTCATGGAGAACTTCAAGCAGCAGATTCCTGCCATCCAAAACGCCGGATCGGTCTTCTTTCCGGTTCCGCCTACGACAACGACTGGCATGATCGCGACCGGCGACATCGCCCAGATTGCCGTCGATTTGCTGACGACCGAGTGGAGTGGTGTCGAAGTCGTCCCGCTGCATGGCGCGCGCGACTACTCGTACGACCAAGCCGCCGCCATTCTCTCCGGCGCGCTGGGCCGAGACGTTACCGCTCAGCAGGTGCCGCCCGACACGCTCCGTCAGCAGTTCGCCGGAATGGGCGCGACCCCCGATTGGCAGCAGGGCTTAGTCGACCTCTACACGTCGATTGGGGCGCCCGGCTACGGCACCGATCCGCGCACCGATTCGAGCACGACACCGACGAGCTTGGAGGCCTGGGCGCTCGGCACGTTCGCTCCCATGCTGGCCGCGTAACTCTTCTTTCGACGATTGGCCAGCGGCCTGCTCTCGTGTGGGGAGCAGGCCGCTCGCGGGTGGGTTCGCCCAACTCAGCACATTTCTCCTCTATTTCCGTGTCTTTGATTCCGTCGCCCATCGTTTCAGCATCACCCGACGAGACCGAGCGCATCGGTACGCAGATCGGACAGGCGATGCAGCCGGGGGACGTGATCGCGCTCTATGGCGACTTAGGTGCGGGAAAAACCCACTTGACGCGCGGCATCTGCGCCGGAATGGGTGGCGAGGCGGACCACGTCAGTAGCCCGACGTTCGCGCTCGTTCAGACGTACGGCACCGATCCGCCGCTGCACCATATCGACGCGTACCGGCGCATCGGCGGCGACGAGTTGCTGTGGGACGACGGCGTCTGCATCGTCGAGTGGCCGAGCCGGATCGAGGCGTTGCTTCCGTCGCACACGGTCCGCCTACTGCTTACGCATCGCCCCGACGGATCGCGCCAGGTTGAGCAGGTCGAGCACGCGCCCGATCGTTAACGCAGGCCGATCACGCCCATCATCCGACCGGTCTCGCCGTTTTCCAAGCGGTAGGAAAAGAAGCGGTCGGCGTGGGTGTGCGTGCAGTGCGCGTCGATTTGAATCTGCGCGTCGGGTACACCCACGTCGATCAGTTGCGCGCGAATGGCGGCTTTGAGATCGACGTGCGGCTTGGCGTAGGTCGTCCGGTCGACGAACTCAGGCGCGAACTCGGCGGCGACTTCCTCACCGACCTCGAAGCGCTCGATCCCAATGCATGGGCTGACGTAGGCACGAACACGCGCTGGATCGGCGCCACGCTCGATCATCGCACCGACGGTCTGAGCCGAGATGCGGGCGACCGTTCCACGCCATCCGCTGTGGCAGGCGCCGACGATACCCGCGTGGGCGTCTGCCAGCAGGACCGAAGCGCAATCGGCGGCCATCATACAGAGCAGCACGCCGCGCCGGTCAGTGATGAGTCCGTCGCAGCGGGGGTACGTGCCCCCGGCTTCGACGTAGCGAATGGTATCGCCGTGAACCTGCCCGGCAATCGCCATCTGGTTGAGGGTGAATCCGAGCGCGCGGGCAACGCGCCTGCGGTTCTCCTCTACATCCTCGGGCGAATCCCCCGTACTGAACCCCAGATTGAGCGAGCCGAAGGGCGGCTGGCTGACGCCTCCGTCACGCGTCGTGAAGGCAGCAGCGACGTTCGGCAGCGCGCCGAGGTCCGCTGGGCGAATCAGGTTGGAGAGAGAAGACAAATCGGGCGAAGTCACGTCATCACGTTGCGTCACGCCTGGGCCGAGCGGTCGGGACGACCGAGTTGCTTGTTGATGACCGAGAATAGTTGGTCGAACGAAAAGGGTTTGGCGACCATGGCTGTGAATCCGGCCTCGGAGAACCAATCCGGTGTGTCGCGGGAGAGCACGTTGGCGGTGCACGCGATGGCGGGTGTATCGGCGTAGCCCTCGTGTGTCCGTAGCTCGGTCAGCAGTTCGATGCCCGTGCGCGAGCTTCCCAGGTTGATGTCGAGCAGCAGTAGGTCGAATTTGCGTCCGTTCGTCTGCTTGAGCGCCTCATCGTAGGAGTGAACGAGAACCGGATCGAGATCGACCTCGTCTAGCAGAGTACAGAGAAGCAGTCCGGTGTCGGGATTGTCTTCCACTACGAGAACCGAGGGACGCGTCAACGCATCAGCGCCTACATCGGACGCGTTGGAGTCAGAGGTAGGAGAGGGCATGGGAAACGTAGAAGCGGAAGGATAGTGCGGCACTACATTCGCACATATAGGCTGTTCCATCAATCCGCAAGGCAATGGAGAGCCGTTACGGGTTTGGTAGGTCCCGCGAGAAAGAAGACATATCCTTCTCACTTACGGCTGCGTCAGTAGGCTGCGTCAACGCCGGTCCACAACCGGAAGGCACGCGCGGCCTGTCCACGCAGCATCGGCATTCCACCGACTGTTTTGGCTCCCCTAGCTGCGGCATCCTGAAGGAAACGGGTCTGCTCGGGCGTATAGACTAGATCGTAAGCGACCTGCCCAGAGCGGAAGGCGGCGAGAGGCCAGGGCGTCAGGTCGGCGAGCGCTCCCGTCATGCCTAACGGCGTCGTGTTGACGAGCAAATCGGCAGACCGAGCGATAGCATCGACGTCAGCCGAGGCGGCGAGGTGGATGGCGCCGTCCGAGTCGTGCGCCGCCATCGCTCTCGCCAGTGCCTGCGTCTGCTCGGGCCGACGTGCGGCGAGTGTCAGTCGCGACGGTTGGAGCGTCAGTAGCGCGTATACAACCGCCGATGCCGCTCCGCCTGCGCCCCATACTAACATCTCCCCTCCGCGCAGCCGCTGGGCATACTCAGCCAATCCGTCGAGGAATCCGCCTACGTCGGTGTTGTGGCCCGTTAGCCGCCCGTCGTCGTTCGTGATCGAGTTGACGGCGCCCAGAGCGCGCGCCTCGTCCGACAGATCGTCGAGCAACGGTACGATGGCTTGCTTGTGCGGAATCGTGACATTGGCGCCTGCTGCGTTCAGTCCCCGCAGGCCAGCGACAGCGTCGGGCAATCGGTGGGGCGGTACGTCGCAGGCGAGGTAGACCAGGTCGAGGCCCGCACGTGCAAAGACGGGGTTGTGCAGATAGGGCGAGCGGCTGTGGCCGACCGGATGCCCGAACAACACGACAGGCCGCGTGCCCGCGCCGATGGTGGGCTGTTGGGCCGCATCAGACATATGTCGCTTCGGGTTCTGCGAGGACGCCGTCTTGCAATCGGATCTGCTGCGTTGCCACGGCTTCGATCTCGGCGAAGTGGTGCGTCACGACGACGATGGTCTTGCCCAGGTCTCGATTGAGTACGTGGAGCAGGTCGACGATCTGCTCGGCCGTTTGCGAGTCGAGGTTGCCCGTCGGTTCATCGGCCAGCACGACGGCCGGATCGCCGACGAGCGCGCGGGCAATCGCTACCCGCTGCTGCTCGCCACCCGAGAGTTCGGCAGGTCGGTGCGTCGCTCGGGCAGACAGGCCGACGGCGTCCAGGCACTCCAGTGCTCTGGTTCTCCGCACGTCCGGCGACACGCCCGCCAGTACCAAGGGCAACTCGACGTTTTCGAGCGCACGCATCGACGCGACCAGGTTGAATTGCTGAAAGATCATCCCCACGCGTTCCCGCCGAAACCGCGCCTGACCCTTTCGGCTGAGCGTCCCGACATCTTCGCCGTCGACCAGAACGGTACCGCTCGTTGGTCGGTCCATCGCCGCGAGCAGGTGGAGCAGTGTACTCTTTCCGCTTCCGCTGCGACCGACGATGCCGCAGAACGCGCCCGCCTCGACGCTCGCCGTAACGCCGCCCAACGCGTGCACGTCGCCCGCCTCGGTGCGATAGGTCTTACGCACGTCGCGCAGGTGGAGGATGGGTTCGGGCATGGCGCGGATAGTGAGTAGGCCCGTGTCGACGCGTGGAGGCATCGGAAAGTTGTCAACTCTTGGAGAGTTGACAACTTTGGGAGCGGCACCGCACCTGTTTGCTCGCGTACCTCTTGGCTCATCTATTGACGCTTTCGATGCCCAACAGCGCCGACGCTCTCCGCACCCTTCTCACCCGACGCATCGCCATCCTCGACGGCGGTATGGGGACCGTCCTTCAACAGCACCACCTGCAAGAGGAGGATTTTCGCGGCGACCGCTTTGCGGATCATGCTTCTCTGCTCGGCGGCAACAACGACCTGCTCTGCTTGACGCAGCCGGGCATCATCCGCGACGTCCACACGGCGTACTTCGCTGCGGGCGCCGACATCGTCGAGACCAACACGTTCAACGCGACGACGCTGTCTCAGGCCGAGTACGGCTTGGACGATGCCGATTTCATCCGCGAACTCAACGTGGCCGCCGCGCGCCTCGCCCGATCTGCCGCCGATGACGCTGCACAAGATGGACAGCAGCGCTGGGTC
>CAXBBB010000095.1:0-7656 GCA_963973615.1 uncultured Rhodothermales bacterium
CGATGGGGATGTCGGATACGTCGTTGACTTCCTTCATCGGCTCCTCGATCAGCACGCGCCTCACGTTGCGCCACTCCTTGTACTCGCCCTCCGAGATGCCCATGAGCTTGCGGTAGTCATCGAGCGGGATCCAAGGCGTCTGCCACACGCCGAGGTAGTCGACGCAGAGTTCGTAGAGCGCGAGCGCGTGTTTGCTCCCGAACTTGTTGGCCGTCGCGAGCTTGATGCGCGCGTACATGGCGGGGTTGTAGAGCCGCTCGGAAAGCCCGCCGAAGTCGTAGATGCAGACGCCGCCTTGAAACTCGAAATAGCCCAGCAGCGACGCCGCGCCCCAGTTTTGCTTTCCGTCCTTGCCCAGCACGTTCCACTTGAGCACCGTTCCGGTCAGGCCCGCGAGCAGTTCGCGCAGGTGGGCCGTGTTACGCGTCGTGATGCCGAGACCGTCGACCAGGTCGGCCACGCTCATCTCGTGGCGGCGACGATTGGGCAGCTCGTCGTAGGCATTGGCGAGCAGCACGTTCCACGCCCTACGCTGGAGCAGCGTGATCTGGTTGGTGATCTGGATGGCCGCCGAGTGCTTGAGCACGTCGGTGGGCTGCGATCGTTTGGTGATCGGTTGGTGCGGCATGGCTAACGATACGGGGGCGGACCTGCATGGACCGCGCTTGCTACTGCACAAATCGATACCCCTTCTCGCGCGTTTTTAGGTTTATAGAGTTTTAAAAGCTTTCAGGGGCACCTAAGCGGCTATCTGCTAATGGTTTGCGAGGGTGAAAGGGGTACCGATTTGTGATGTAGGGGGTACCGATTTGTGTTGAGGGTGGTATCAGCTTGTGCCATAGGGGGTACCGATTTGTGCTAAGGGGGTACCGATTTGTGCAGGGGCACGAAAAGCCGCGTAGAATGAGCCCAGGGCGCGTTCTTGCTGCTATTCGAGACCGGAGGAGAAGCTAAGGGGGTATTGATTTGTGCAGGGACGTGCGGGCGTTAAGGGTATTGATTTGTGCAGTGCTCCCTTGCCCATCGTGCGTTTTACTGCCTATGCTGCGTCTATGACAACGAGCGCAACCGGAACGGATAGTGCGAGCAGTGGCAGTAAAGCGCCAATGGCTCCTCATGCTTTTGCGGTCATCAATCAGAAGGGCGGCACCGGCAAGACGACGACGGCGGTGAGCCTGGCCCACGCGTGGAGCGCGAAGGGACTCAGAGTTCTGCTCGTCGACGCCGACCCTCAGGGGCACGTGGCGCGGCTGCTCGGCCTCAGCGCTCCCCAGGGCCACACGACGGCTGAACTGCTGACGGGGGACCGTACGCTATCCGAAGTCACCATAGAGGCCCGTCCCGGCCTGCTCGTCGTGCCCAGCGATCGCACGCTCGCCAGGGCCGAAGTCGTGGTGAGCAGCGAGGCCGACGGTCTGTTTCGGCTGGCCGATCACGCGGAGGCGATGCGCGGGCTCGCTGACGTGATCGTCGTCGACTGTCCGCCCCAGCTCGGCACCTTGTCCCTGTCTGGCCTCGTGCTCGTGAGCGACCTGATCTCGCAGGGAAGCAAAGGCGGGATGGTGGTGCCGGTCGAACTCGAAACGCTTTCGATCATGGGCCTCGTCGACCTGCTCCAAACGGCGGGGCGTCTCGAAAAGCGCGGCATGGCGCCACCGCTGCACGCCCTCGTACCCACACGCGTCGACCGCAGGCGCAGCCTCTCCCGCGACGTGGCGGAGCAACTGGAAGAGCGCTTCCCCGGACGCGTCACCGAGCCGATTGGGGCGAGTGTGCGCTTCCCCGAATCCGTCGAGGCAGGGCAGACGCTACTCGAATACGAACCGGAGCACGCGGGAGCGCTCGCCTACGCCCGCATCGCTGGCACCATCACACATCAAGACTATGGCAAAGAGTAGAACATCCCGGAAAGGGGTAAGCGCGCTGGACGCGCTCGACGAAGCGACCTCGCGAACGCAGCCCGAAGCGGCCCAGGATTCCGATCAGGCGTCCGAGGAGCAGCCGGGCAAGTACCGCTCGACGTCGACGGGCTACGTCAACTCGGCGGGCGTGGAGCGCGTGAGGCGGTGCCTGCTGCTGACGAAGGAGGAATCGCTCGCGCTCGACATCGCGGCGGCGAAGGCAGGGCATAGCAACCAGATCAGCAAGTTCATCGTCGAAAAACTAGAACTGGGCAGCGAATGACATTCAGCGATTTCCCACTCTCCGAGACGGTACGGGACGCGTCTGGTCACCCGGTTGAGTTCGAGATCTCGGCCTTCACCACTCCGGTCGATGGGCTGATATCGATTGACGCACTAGAAACCGATTCGGACATCAACCACTGGTCCTTTTCGGTCCTTCACTACGTGGGAGCCGAACCCCTCAGCCACGCGCTCGTGAGGTTGAGGCGGAAGATGGAGCGCAGAATGTCTACGAGGCACTTCAACGTGATCAATGGCTCGTACGTTCTCACTCACGGCGTAGCAGTCGGAGATGTCGATTCAGGGGGCGTGATGATCGACGGTGCCTTCGTGCCGATGGATAGGCTAATGGAGATGATCCAAAGCCACGAAGGATTCCAGTTCCGAATCGAGTTCGTCGACTCAACCGACGACTTCTCGTAGAAGTCCGAGAGACTTATCTGGCGATAAGCTCCGGCACGTTCACTCGGACCAGCGCCTCGGCAAATTGAGGCGGCACGCTGTTGCCGCACATGTGGACCTGCTGCGTCTTCGTGAACCGCCTACCGTCGTGGCCCCGGTCGATGATGTACCAGTCCTCGAAGCCCTGACACCTGAACAGTTCGCGCGGCCACAGCATCCGGCTCGCGATGTCGACGATTCGGTGTAGTACGCCCCGGACCGTCACGAGACCGAAGCGGTCATTCGTGGTGATGGTGTCGAGGGGATCGCTCGCTCTTTGCCCAGTCGCCGTGCCGTAGTACTTCGATAGGAAAGAGCGGACCACCATCGCGTGCTGTCCCGTCGTCAGCGTCTTGATGGGCTTCTCGACGTCGCCCTCGCCTCCGCACGTCGCAGATGAGTAGTTGTGCGAGAGGTGAGCGACGGTGAGGCCGTGGTGCTGTCCCTGCGCGCTGATCGTGTCAAGTGGTTCGTCGACTCCGACCGGGCGCGACGTTCGGTATGCCTTGGTGAGCGTTGCGGCGACGAGCTGCTGATGGCTGCCGCTCGTCGTGATGGTGGAGACGGGGCGCGTCATCTCCCTACCGGCCTTCGGCTTCTTGTCTGCGTTGTGCTGAGCCAGGAACGAGGCGACGAGAGCGCTATGTCCGCCTCCGCCTGCCGTCACGGTGGGGGCGGGAGAGTCAACTCCGTCGCCGGTCGACTGCCCAAAGTCACGGCGCACGAACGGGGCCACGATCGAGAATCCGCCGACCTTCGGGTATGCTGTAATCGTCCGCAGTGGCTCATCCACATCGTGAACCGTTTCGCGGCTCCAATTCTGGATGGGCACGATGAAAGGCTTGGCCGCGTCGACGACGTACTTCATAATCCCGCGCGCGATGCGTCTGCACGATGCTCGGGCCAGCGGTCGTTTTGGTGCATGGATCGGCCATCCTGCATCTCGCTGCTGCTTCGCCCAGATTTTTGACTCCTTCTGTGTCGCAAAGATCGAGAGCATCGGGATCGACCAGTCTATGCACTCGGCTGCCGTTCGAAATGGCTTCAGCCCCTTTTTCTCTCCGTGCGACGGCTCCGGCCAGACGATGGGCTTGCCGTCACGCCGGGCGATGAGAAACCAGCGCTTGCGTGTCGTCGGGGCTCCGAAGTCACACGCGCGCATTTCGCGGTGTTCGACGGCGTAGCCGCAGCGTTCGAGTGATCGTACGAACTTGCGGAACGTCTCGCCTTGCCGCTTCGGATCGGGGACGAGGGCTTGGTCGGCGATCGGCACCTGCTCGCCTAGCGCCGATACTTCCTCTCGGTATTTGGTATCTCCGTCCTTGTTCTCGCCGTCGGGAACGAGCTTGATCACACGGCCTGTGTCCTTGCACCGCTTCGCGATGAGCGGGCCCCAGCCGGTGAACTCCTCTACGTTCTCCATCATGATCACGCGAGGCTTCACCGTACCTGCCCAGCGCGTCACGATCCACGCTAACCCACGACGTCTGCGGTGGGCGTGGCGGATCGGCTTGCCTCCGCGCGACTTGCTGAAATAGGTGCAGTCCGGCGAGGCCCAAAGCAGACCGACGCGTCTCCATAGATCGTACGAAAGGTCCCGTATGACCTGCCAGGGGTCGACCTCGAAGACATCCGACTCGTAGTGCCGAGTCTGCGGGTGGTTCGCCTCGTGCATCGAGAGCGCGTCTGGGTCGTGGTTGACCGCTACGTCGACCTGTCTGCCCGTCGCGTTCTCGATGCCGACCGACGCGCCTCCGCCACCCGCGAACAGGTCTACGATCAGCTCGTCATGCAGGCCGGTGAACTGGAGCTGTCTACGCTTGGCGTGCTGAGCAGGAGAGCGGTCCTTCCTGAATGGAGTCACGCGCCGACCTCCGCGCGAAGCTCAGCCGTTCGGCGCTCGTAGTAGGCACGTCCGGCCGCAAGCCCTTCGGCGTGAGGAAGCCGCTGCGTCCCTTCGTCCGTGATCTCGTACCAGATCGACGCCTGGGGCAAACTCGTTTCGACTACCTGCACCTGCTGTCCATCCACGAGGTAGCGGTTCAGCGACTGCTTCTTCGCGCTCATCTGGACGAACAGGCGGCTCTTTCCCTCGACGAGTGCCAGGCTCTTCCGGGCGCGATCGTCGATGCCTTGCTCGCGCCACATCCGCTCGGGCAGGAGCAGGAAGGGGCAGACGGCCCTGGCGTAGTCCAGGCACTCGCGGTGACTGCCCGCGTGCGAGTGGGAGCGGTTGAAGTAGCCGAGCGGGTCGATGATGAACCACAGCGGTCCTTTGACGTGCTCGCCGCAGATGTCGCAATGGCCGTAGTGGACGCACAGCGCGCGTTTGTGGGCGTCCTGGACGCGGAAGTCGAACGGTTTGCCCTTCGGCGGATCGGCGACGAAGAAGGGCACGACCAGCCCGCCCTGACGTGGGCGGCGGGCGAGCGTGGAGGGGACTGGGACGGTAGACGGTTTCACTGTTATCGCAGGTTGATTAAAAGGGTAGAGGGGTGGCGGCTTACTGACTGACCTTTCCGTCAGCGTCGACCAGGATCAGCCCTCCACGCGATATGTGATCTCGGTATGCTTCGTGGAGGTCCTCACTGTCGACCTCATCGGTCGCGAGGTGCTCCATCAGTTCGGGCAAGTGCTCTAGCTCTTCCGCCGTCAGCGTCACCCAGTAGTGCGTTGATGTGAGGCTCTGAGGCGCATTGTAGCCTGCCGAATACGCATCAGCCTCGCATCCCTCGTGTGGACAGCCGATCATCATGGGCGTCACGCCCGCGTGCTTGTCCTGCGTCACGGTTTGGTGGCGGTTCGAGCAGCCGTAGGTGTTCAGTCTACCCACGTAGGTCGAATGGCACTTCGGCTCGTGCGGGTTGGTCTGGGCCAGTCTCCGGCGCTTGCGGTTGTTGGTGGTGAGGTCTACGGTCTTCACTGTTATCGGGGGTTGGTTTCGTTGGAGGAAAAGAGGCTGACGAGCTTCATGCTGGCTCCGCGCTCCTGCTTGTCGGCGGCGGCATGCGACTCTTCGTACTTCTTGCGCACCATCGGCAGGAAGTCGGCGGCCATGTCGGGCGTGATCGTCACGGTGCGTCCGAAGTTGACCGAGGCGTCGAGCCTGCGAGCGAGTTCGTCGGCCAGCTTCCTGTTTTCGTGATCGGTCGTCGTGCGGGCCGCGTGATCGAAGATGCTCACGCGCTGCTCGCCTGGGGAATAGTCAAATCCCTCGCTCATGCCCAGGGGGGAAGTACGACGGGCTCGATGCCGTCGGTGTAGCCGGGCCACTCGCCGGAGAGTTGGCACGTGGCGAAGCGGCTCAGCAGGTCCTCCACCTCGGCCATGCCTTTGCGCAGCGCCATGCCGGAGATCTCGTAGCAGGCGATGGCGTAGGGCGCTTCCTTCTCTGCGGCGATGAGAACGACGCGCCAATCCTCGAGGTGGTCGTCGCGCCCAAGGCACGCGCGGGCGGCGGTGACGTAGACGGCGGCTTGGAGCAGGTAGCCGTAGTTGTGAACGGCCTTCCCGAACTCCCGTGGGGAGGCGTCGCGCGTGGTCTTCAGGTCGACGATCGTGCCGCCGGGTTTGCCGCCTCCTGCAATCATGACCCCGTCGAGCCGGGCTTTCATCTGGACGCTCGTCTCCTCTCCGCTCTGACTGCACCAGGTGGGCTGCTCCCAGAAGGCGGAGAGTTCGAGGTTGCTGCAGTCCTCGAGTAGTTTGGATGCCGTGGGGTGCGCTATCACTGAGGCCCGCATATCCTCGATCTGCTGGGCTTCGTGGGCCAGCGCTACCCAGTCGGCTCCTACGTCCGCGACGGCATCCTTGTAGGCTTTGGCGCTCTTCGACTTCATGTCGACGATCTGCATCCGCTCAGCGTAGCGCTGGGGTTCGAGCACGCGGGCGTGAAGCTGGCTACCGAAGATCATCGCGGGCGTCGACGGCGACGGGTGTTCGAGCGCGTGGCGGAAGTGCTGAGGGCTGCGCTTGAAGATGCCGAGGCGGTGGGAGGATAGGCGGGGGTCGGCGTGGTACTGGCTCTCGTCGAGGCCGCGGACGAATCCGGTTTCGGGGGTCGTGCTCATGGTGCTAGTTGGGTGAGGTGCGCTGGGCACTATAGGGAGATGGGGAGTGGTGGGTGTGATGGTGGCAGTGTGTTACACGGTGCTCACGATGGTTTCAGGCATCGGTGGGCTTCGGTTTGTGATCGGGCTGCTCGTGGTAGATCATCTGGGCAAGGTCGCGCATGTCGAACGCTTGGCCGCAGGCGCGGCAGGTCAGGTAGTGCTCGGACTCGTCGGCGACCGTCGGGCCTATGCGTCGGCCTTTGTTGCGCAGGGGTATGGGTTGCGACATGGTCTCTTTGAGTTGAACTGTTATAGCAAGTCGATGAGGGGGTTAGCGACGTGCGTGCCTGCTCGGATCGCGGACGGGAAGCCCGGCCTCGGGGTCGCGCCTGATCCCAGCGGGCACGTCGCTTCGGCGCTTGGGGCCACCGGGTGCGTAGACGTAGAGCTTGGGCTCGTCGTCGGTGGCGGTGTGGAAGTCAGACCGAAGCAGGTCCGGATCGTGGGCGCATGCGTCGTCAACCTCTGCGGCCGTAAGGCGGCGACGGGTGAGTGCGCGCCGGTCGCGGCTGCGTTGGATCACCTGCTCGATCACGTCGAGCCGAACGCCCTGGCCGTAGTGGTTCTCGAACGGCACCTGCCGAATGGCGAGTAGGAGTTCGGCTCGTGTCCACGGGTCGGGGTGGCGGGGCGAGCAGCGCTGCACGACGAGGCGCCCTATTACTTTGAGCCGCTCGTCGGTGAGGTCGTCGTCGAGTGCGGTAGAGAGCGTCGACACGAACTCGGCAGCGTCAGCCGGAGTCGCCGGTTCCTTCCACGCCGAACTCGTCAGCGAAGGTAGCGAGCAGGAGATTGCGGCGCTGCTGGTGAGTGGCGGCAGGGTCTTCGATGCGCTGACGAGAGCCTGCTCGTCCGGTTTTGGTTCTACCGTTTCGGGCAGGAGGGTGGCTAGTTGCTGCATTGGCGTCTTGGATTTGGAT
>CAXBBB010000096.1:0-7641 GCA_963973615.1 uncultured Rhodothermales bacterium
ACACCGACATGGTCATCTTCCGTGAGAATACCGAAGACATCTACGCGGGTATCGAGTTTGAGAACGGATCGGACGACGCCGAGCGCTTTAAGGCACTGCTCAAAGAGCACTTTCCTGATCGCTACGCCAAAATCCGTTTCCCCGACACGGCAGGCCTGGGCATCAAGCCGACCTCGCAGGAGGGCACCGAGCGCATCGTCAAAGCGGCTATTGAGTATGCCATCGCTGAAGGGCGCGACAGCGTGACGCTCGTCCACAAGGGCAACATCATGAAGTTCACCGAAGGTGGATTCCGCGATTGGGGTTACCAGACGGCCGTCGATCACTACGGCGCCAAACCGCTCGACGGCGGTCCGTGGCACGTGATCACCACCACCGACGGCAAGGAAATCGTCGTCAAAGATGTGATCGCCGACGCATTCTTGCAGCAGATCCTGCTTCGCCCCTCCGAGTACGGCGTCATCGCGACGCTCAATCTCAACGGCGACTACGTGAGCGACGCGCTGGCCGCTCAGGTCGGTGGCATCGGCATCGCTCCGGGCGCTAACATCAACTACAATACGGGCACGGCGATTTTTGAGGCGACGCACGGGACCGCGCCCAAGTATGCTGGCCAGGACAAGGTCAACCCATCGAGCGTGATTCTCTCGGGTGAGATGATGCTGCGCTACATGGGTTGGAACAAGGCCGCCGACGCTATCATCGCGTCGATGGAGAAGACGATCCAGCAGAAGCGCGTCACGTACGATTTCGAGCGCCAGATGGATGGCGCAACGCTCCTCTCCTGCTCCGGCTTCGGCGACGCGCTGATCGAAAACATGAGCTAATCGTCATCTCACCATCGCTCCTTCGCATGAGCCGTCCTATCGTTTGTTGATGGGGCGGCTTTTGCATTACGTCCCGCTGCGCTCGCTCTTCTCGTTTGCCATGAATGCTCGCTACCGCATCGACCAACAACAGCGCATTGGCGTCGTGACGTGCTTCGACGTGCTCACCATCGAGACGTTCGAGATCGGGATGGAGCGCCTGACGCGTGATCCGCTTTGGCAGTCCGAATTCGGCGAACTGTGGGACTGCACCGAAGCCACCGACTTGCGCATTGGGCCTTCTGATTTGCAGCGAATGGCCGAGATAGACCACGCGTACTCGGATGTCGTCTCTGCAACAGCGATGGTAATGCCATCCTTTGCAGCACGGTCATTGGCACAGTCGTACTTCAGCCTGTTTCCGCTTGGGCGACCGGCGCGTGTGTTCTCTAAAGTAGAAGAAGCTCGCGTCTGGCTCGTCGACACGATAGCGAACATCGCCGGTCCGACGAATGCGTAACGCCTTTCATCGTTGGGAGCCGACGTACGCTGCCCTGTCGTTGGATTGATTCACTTACGACTTCCCGCCATGCGCCTACTCGCTCTACTTCTCCTCTTCACCATCACGGCCTGTACAGAAAACGAGGAAGTCGAGGAAAACCTCGCTGCTGAAGAAGTCACGACGGCTGAAGCCCCCCAGATGCCTGTAGCAGCCGAACAACTCGTCGGCACGTGGCGCTCGGCCGACGGCCGCGTCGTCACGTTCGACCGGACGGGAACGGTAGTCTCGCCCGTACTAGGAGCCAGCCAGGTGGCCTTCCGTTTGGCCGTTGACTCGCTTTACGTGTCGGATTCGGACATATACGGTGCCGAAAGCATCACCGAAGATCGCCGCTACGTTATTGAGTCGCTGACAGAAGACGCGCTCACGCTCGCCCCCGCCGGACTGCCCCTCTCTGGGATGTACACCCGATCGGACTGAATCTCGGAGACTTCCCCTCTATCGCCGACGGAGACTGATTCTTCGTCGGCGTTTTTGTATCCCACTACCATGCCTCGCCTCACCGACGACGGACAAACGGTTACGCTCGACCTGCACGGCGCCCGCGTCGACGAAGCGCTACAGATGGCGCGACGGGCGCTCAGCCTATCCGCTCAGCGAGGGCGGAAGCGCGTAGACTTGGTGCATGGCGGTTCGACGACGGACGGAGTTACGCATACCATCAAATCGGAGTTGTACGGCTGGATCGACGGGCCGCAGTCGCCACGCGCAGTGAAGAGCGAGCAACGGACGTATGCGGTCCTCTCGCTCCACCTCGACCTGACGACGCGAGCGCACCCGGCTCGACTCAGACTAAACGACGTGATGGCATAGCCCTCCAATCCCCGTCGGAGTTACCAGCCGTCCGCATTTGCCGACGAACGAGGATACGACACCCGCGTTTATATGGAGATCGCGTTATGACATTTATGCACCCTCCCCTTATCGGTATCACAACTTCGTTCGCCAGCGGTGAACAGCGGCTGCGCGCTGAGTACGTCTCGGCTGTCGAGGCAGGCGGCGGCGTGCCACTCGTGCTTCCGACAACTGTACACCAAGCCACCATCGACGCGCTGGCCGATCAACTCGACGGCCTCATCGTAACGGGCGGTCCGTGTGTAGCGATGGGTATGGAGGGCGAGCGGCCCGACGACCTCTCCGCCTGTGATCCGGGACGCGACGCTTCGGATACGGCTTGGCTCGACGCTGCCGATGCGCGCAATCTGCCGCTACTCGGTATCTGCTACGGCATGCAACTGATCAACGCACGGGCGGGCGGCACCCTGTACGCCGATGTCGAGGCGCAGCGACCGCAAGCGCTCGTCCACAGCGAAGGACGCGGCGGCCAACCGCACGCGCTCCGTATCGCGCCAGACACGCACCTCTCACGGATCATGGAGCACGCCGACGAAACGGCTCCTCACCCCGCCCGCAGCATCGCCGAGGACGCCAACGCACCTGATCTGGTGCAAATCGACTTGGGTATGCTAGAGCCAAGCGATACGCAGAACGATTCCGCGCCCCTCACCGTCAACACCGTCCACGTCCAGGCCATACGGACGGTAGGGCGTGGGCTGCGTCCGTCGGCTACCGCACCGGATGGTGTGGTGGAGGCGATCGAATCAATCGACAGACGCATCGTTGCTACGCAGTTTCACCCTGAACGGCTGGGCGAAACGTGGCATCCGCTTTTTTCCGATCTAGCGCAGCGCGCTCGCACCTACCGATCTTCCGTCGCCGCGCTCGCCCCTCTTCTCTCCCTCACGTAACGACCTCTCTTCATGCAGTACGACGATCTAAACCGACCTCCCTCCGACCCCGAAGACGACGCGACACGCGGGGGTTATTCTGCCGAAGAGTCCGCTCAGATTTCAGCCGAACGTACGCCAGGCAACCAGCAGGCCGAGTCGTTCACACCTGATCCCGAGAAGAAGAAGCGGAAGCTGGCATTTCGCGCCGCAGCCCTCACGTCTCTCGCCGTTTTGCTGATGCTGGCCTTCACAGGTCGGCTGGAAGCGCTCGTCGAAAGCGTACGCAACGCCGTTACGCCGGTCGTAGAAGTCGCAGAGGTCGAACCTGCAGCCCCAGCCGCTCCGGTCGCGCTGAAGTTCACCACGCTCGACTCGCACCCGGACAGGATGTTCGCGCCCTACACGTCGGGCGAGATTCCCGGCGACCCGCAGACTGAGCCGCGCCTGCAACTGATCGGCCCATTCCGCGAACTGCTCGACACGTACGAGCAGCGTCAGGGCATCGACGACAACTTTACCGTCCGCGTGCTTGACAAGCGGTCGAATGAGACACTAGAAGTGTTCGTGCTCGACAATCTCAAGGAGCGGTACCAGGAGACCGGCACGGCCAACTGGGATCAGATCGACGGGCAGCGGAGGGTCGAGACGCGGCGCCTCGTAGCCAAGTGGACGGCAAGGGGCATACCCAAGCCGGATATCAGCGTCAAGTGGGGCCGGGCCAACCAGGTACTCGAAGCACGCGAGCGCGAAGCCCCGTACATCGCGTATGAGATTCAACTGTCGCGCTTTCTGGGCCTGAGCCTGCTCTCGACCGAGATCGGAACTGTCGAGACGTTCAACCAGGACCGCTTGGTGTCGAGCGTCGACGCACGTTCGCGCTACCAGATGATGCCGTATATCCTGAACCAGCGCGGCATCGAACGCTACACGCTGCCGACAGGAGCGGGCGGCAACGTAACCGTCAATGAGGAGTGGCATCCGCTGCTGACGATGCTGCCGTCGTTCCTGACGGTACGCGGCTACACCAACGCTGCCGGACACGAGATTCCGGGCGTGTCGAGCTACCACACGGGTCTGGGCAACATGTTCAATCTGTACCGCCTCTTCCTCAGCGAAGGCCAGAAGTACCTGGGCCCCAACACGACGGTCGTAGACGCCTACATGTGGGCCGTCACCGAAGGCTATCCGATCGTGTCGAGCCGGACGAGCTTCAAGACGTACTCGCGCGGCTATATCCCGTCGAACTACGGCGCCCTACGCGCGACGGACGATCTCGAAATCGACCGAAGCAAGACGTTTAGGGGCGATCGTGTCCAACTCGCCAGCGGGCAACAGGTATTTCTCAGCCAACTCGTCGCCAACCGCGAAGCAGCGAACGACATTGAGTGGCCGACAGCCAGCAGCGATTCGTTGACGACGTACCAACGCTTTCGCGAGATCAACTCTCACATGTCCCTGCCTTCAGGCGACGGCGTCGACGGTGTGCCGATTACGGGTGACGTGAAGCTGACCGCCGAGTCGGGCGGCAAGCCCGTGCGTTTCTTCCTACCGCTAGGCGCTATCGCCGCGCTCGAAGCCGGACGCACGACGCCGCTCTTCGACTCGTCGGCGACGTTCCGCTATGACGAGAACACGTACAGCACAGAGGATCGCGAGATCACCGAGTGGGACGTAGCCTACGACGAGATGATCGAGGCAGCCGCGCAGTTCGGCTTCACCTACGAAAACCGGACGCGCCTGGGCCAGATGAAAGAGCAGTTCGACCGCCTCTATGAGCAGAATCCGACCTTCTACCGCATGGTGCAGCGCGACGCGATTCGCACCCACTATGGCATGTGGCGCAGCAACGTCTGGGAGAAACTCGCCGACGCTAACGAAGCCGTGAGGGGTCGCGTGCAGATGCCGACAGCGCCACTCTCGCCGCTACCTCGCACCACAACGCCTGCTCCGACGACGCTGTCCGATTGACGATCATCGGTTTCGCCCGACCGCCCTCACGTGCTTGCCCGCGTGGGGGCGGTTCGCGTTTGAGCTGTCTCGCAGAAACCGATCTGCTATCTTCGGCGACGCTCTCTGCCTATGACACCTCTCGAAATCACCGCCAACGGCTTCATCCTCGCGTCGGTGTATGCGGCCCGGCGTAACAGTATCCACACATGGTGGAGCGGCATGATCGGCGTAACGCTGTACGCGCTGATGTTCTGGCACGCCAAACTGTACGCCGATGTGGTGCTACAAGGCTTTTTCTTTGCGACGAGCGTCGTTGGATGGTGGCAGTGGACGCGCGGCGGAACGGGTGGACGCGAGTTGCCCATTACCCGCCTGTCGAATGCCGGACGCGCGTTCGCACTCTCCGGAGCTATTTCAGCGTCCATCGCGATGGGCTACCTGTTCAGCCGCTTCACCGACGCGGCGCTACCCTACGCCGACTCATACATCCTAGGTGCGAGCGTGGTAGCGCAACTACTCATGATGCGCCGCAAGATCGGGCACTGGATACTCTGGATCACCGTCGATGTGGTCGCCGTCGTTGTTTACTCGATGAAGGAGTTGTACCTGACAGCCGCGGTCTATTCGCTGCTGCTCGTGCTGTGCGTGCAGGGTCTGGCCGAGTGGCGGCGGATTCGCCAAACCCAGTTGCTCGTAGAGGTGGTAGCGTGAAGCGTTTCGCGACCGGACTCGTCGTCGGCAAGTTTGCTCCGCTACATCGCGGGCATCAGCGGCTGATTGACGCGGCATTGGCCGCATGCGACCGTGTCGTCGTGATGACGTGGTCCAATCCCGAAATGGTCGGTATGCAGGTCGACGTGCGGGTAGGCTGGCTGCGCACGATCTATCCCGACGCCCACGTAATCGGCTTCGCGGCAAGCGATACGCCCCCCAACAACGCTCCCCCTACCGATCACTACGCCTTCGTTCACGCGCACCTGCCGTTTTCGATCGACGCTGTTTTCTCCGCTGAAGCCTATGGCCCACCGTTCGCCGCAAGCCTGGGAGCCGAGCACGTCGCCCTCGACCGCTCAGGCGACCACGTTTCAGGGACTCTGCTTCGTGATGACGTGCATCGAGGACGCGATATGCTTGACCGACGTGTGTATGCTCACTTCGTTGAGAAGGTCGTACTGATGGGCGCCGAGTCGTCAGGCAAGAGCACGCTGGCACAAGCCCTCGCTCAACACTTCGGCACCGTGTACGTCGAGGAATACGGGCGGACGCTTTGGGAGGCCCGAGGCGGCGAAGTGTCACTAGCCGAGTACGTCGACATCGCCGAAGGGCACATAGCACTTGAAGAGCGGGCACTGCTCCAGGCCGACCGATTCGCATTCATCGACACCAACGCGATCACAACGCAGCAGTACGCTTTCTTTTTCCACGGCGAGTGTCCCCCGCGTGTCCATCTATTGGCAAACGCATGCGTGGACCGCTACGATCACGTCTTCGTTTGCGCACCAGACTTCCCGTTCCACCAAGACGGTACCCGCGTCCATCCCCAGGTGCAGCAGTACATGGATGGGGCAATCCGCAACGACCTGACGATCCGAGGCATCAGGTATACCGTCGTGACAGGAAGCGTTCAGGCACGCATAGAACAGGTCACGGAACAGCTCCTCGGTCGGTAAATGGGCGGCTGAGTCGGGCCGAGATCCCCGGATCCGGCGATGCGCAGCGGCTCGATGCACGGCTACGCTAAGGCGCCCCCTATTCCCGACGCCATGCGCCTCGCTCTCGCCACTCTCCTCGCCCTACTCGTCTTGAGGGCACGTACATCATGGCGACCATCGCTTCCCGGTCTTTGAGCAATAAGCCGATAGGCAGCAGAAGCGTGTGACACATCGGCGTCACTCCCGCTCGCGATCTTGGATCTCATCCATCAGATCGCTCGCATGATCGTCGCCGACACGCTCCGTTCCGCTCGCTTTTACGCCGATCGTTTGGGCTTTGAGATTGCTGCTGCCGGACCGCACGTGTCGGCATCCGATCTGCAACCTGAGTGGATAGTGCTGCGCCGCGGCACTACCGACGTAATGCTACACGCGCGTGCCTCGTGGCCCTCGCACGTAATCCAACTCCACCCCTGCGCGCCGATTACGCTTTTTATCGCAGGCGAAACACGTCAATCGCTCGTCGACCCCGACGGTGTGCGCGTCGAAGTGGCGCCTCAGGTATCGACTCAGCGGATGCCTCGAGCGGCGTGAGGATGCGGACGGTCAGTGTCCGTCGTGATGCACGATCGAGCGATCGCCAAACAGGGCGTGAATCCCAGCCTGGTCGCCCTTTCGTAGTAGTTCGACCAGCCGATCCGGTCGCATACCCGTCAAGCTCGGCGAGATCTCTTCGATCTCCATCAGCCGACACAGAACGCTCAACATCGTACCCAGGACCGCGTTGGGCGCAATCCGAGCGAGCGTACCGCAGAAATTTGCCGTTACGACACTGCTCTCTAGAGCGGCCTCGGCCAATGCCTCCTCTATGGTAGGATCGAGCACGTGCGCCTTGCCGTCGACATGCGCCTTGCCGTCGACATGCGCCTTGCCGTCGACAT
>CAXBBB010000097.1:0-7631 GCA_963973615.1 uncultured Rhodothermales bacterium
GCCTATGTGCTCACCGGCGAGGCTCGGGCCGCGCTCACGATCATCCCGACCGACTGATGCCGATTCGCTCCACACTCTCCGCGGCGCTCCTTACCGCTTGCTTGCTCTTTCCGGCGACGATCCAGGCGCAGTCTGCAGACGCGTTCAACGGCTCGCTCTATAGCCGATTCGGTATGGGCGAACTGTTCTCGCTCGGTTCGAACCGCGCAGTCGGCATGGGCGGAGGCGGTTATGCGCTTGCGTCAGCCGAGTACACCTCGTTTGCCAACCCCGCAGCACTCTCCGACCAGGTGCTCGCCCGTATCGGCTTCGGCGGCTACTATCAGGGGATCGAAATAACGGATGCCGATGACGAGCAGACGTTGCTTTCCGATGGGCTCATAGGGCCGATCCAACTGGCCATCCCGCTCTACGCGCGCAAACTAGGGCTCGGTCTCCAATACGCTCCGTACTCACGCGTCAGCTATCAGGTGCAGCAACCCGGCGTACTGACGGATCCGCTCACCGGACAAACGACGGACTTCTCGACGGCCTACCGGGGAAGTGGCGGCCTGCAACGGCTTGAGGTCGGAGCCGGCTACGCCCCCAACGAGAATCTGCGGATCGGCGCGACGTTCGGAATGCTCTTCGGCATCATTGAACGCAGCCTCCGCACCACGAGCGAGGACGCCTTGTTTACCACCGTCACCCAAAACCGGAGCACCCGGCAGACGGGTGTCCTCGCCTCGCTCGGCGCTCAATACACGCTCCCCAATCTGGGCTCAGAGGGCAATCGGCTGACGGCTGGACTGGTCGTCTCACCGGGTATCGTGCTCGACGCAGAGCGCGTATCGACGCTGGGTGAGAGCCTGGACCGCGATACACTCGCTACGTCACAAGATGGCAAGACGCGACTTCCGTGGACAATTGCGGGCGGACTGTCCTATTCAGTGGGCGATAGATGGACCTTCACGACCGACGCCCGTTTCGAACCGTGGACCGAGTTTGAGAGCGATTTTGAATGGCCCGGATACGAGGTAGACGGTGTTTCGCGCTTCCAAGACCGCGTCCGCGTGTCGGGCGGGTTTGAGTACATTCCTGCCGGAAACCGCCCATTTGAGCCGTATTGGAGGCGTGTAGCCTACCGATTGGGCGGTTCGTTCGATAAAGGCTACATCGACCCCGTCGCGGGCGAAGGCATTGAAACACTTGCACTTACGGGGGGCTTTAGCCTACCAACATTGCTACCCGGCACGCAAGTTGATCTAAATTTGGAAGCCGGCACACGGGGCAGCGCCAGCGGCGATCTCGTCCGCGACCGCTACTACCGAGTCGGCTTAAACATCAACATCGGCGAACGCTGGTTCCAACGACAGAAACTCCGCTGACCCGGCGCGGTCCTTAAGACCGACTCACCATCCACACTTCGACCTCCCCACCTGTGACTACGCGACTTCTCACGCTCCTCTGCCTCACTTTCGCCCTCGCCCTTCCGGCGCGCGCGCAGCTCTTCGGCGTCGTCTGTGACCAAGCCGAATACACGACAGCAGACATCAACTACTCGCTCTACTCGGAGAACTTCAAGAACGAGGCCTACGTCGAGGCCCTGCCCAACCTGCGCTGGATCATCGACTGCGAGCCGGACTTCCGTGGAACGGCGCGTCGCAACTTTGACCGCCTCGAAGACATCTACACGCATTTCGCTGCGACCGCCACGGACGCTGACACTAAGGCTGCATACCTGGACTCGGTGCTGATCGTCAAGGAATACAAGGTGCCGATTCTCCAGGCCGCTGGTACCGATATCGACGAGCACGCTGCGCTGATCGAGAAGGCGCGCTTCATTCAGACGCAGGCCGAAAGTATGCCTGACCGCCTCGATGAAGTCCTGCCGCTCTACGAGCAGGCCTACGAAATGGACCAAGCAAAGACGGACACCTACACGATCCAGTATATCCTGTCCGAGAAGGTCAAGGCTGAGCAGATCGACGAGACCATCGCGATGATCAACGAGGTGCGCCCGCGCTACGCCGACGACGCCGAGATGACGCAGTACCTCGATCAGCTGATGCTGATCGTGCTGCCAACCCCGGAAGCCATGTACGACTTCCGCCGCGAGCAGCTCGCCGCCGATCCCGAAAACCAGGAGTTGATCCTACAGGTGTTCGAACTGGCCGATCAGCTTAAAGACACCTCTGAGATCCTGCGCTTGAAGCCTGCCATCCTCGAAATGGAGCCTAGCCGCAAAACGCTCATGATGCTGGGACGCATCGCGGTCGACGAAGGCGACACCGATGAAGCCATCAGCCTCTACCAGCGTGCCAACGAACTCAGCGAAACGGAGGAGCAGCGCGTCGCCGGACTCTACGAGATCGGACGCTTGCAGCAGACCGCCGGTAGCCTCCGCGCCGCCCGGTCGACCTACCGCGAAGTCCTCGCCATCAACAGCGACCACGGCCCTTCGCTCATCGGTATCGGCGACATCTACGCCTCGGCGGGATCGAACTGTGGTGGCACGTCGCTTGACGACAAAGCGGCCTTCATCGCCGCCGTCGGCTACTACAACCGCGCCGCCAGCGACGCCACAGTCGCCAACGTAGCACGCCAGAAAGCAGGAAGCTATGCTCCCTACTTCCCGACCAAGGAGTCGCTGTTCTTCAAGAACATCCAGCCCGGCTCACGCTACACCGTCGGTGGATGCCCCGGATGGATCGGCGAAACCGTCACGCTCCGCACGTCGGACTGACCTAACATCAGATGAAATCGGCGAGGCCGGGAGTGCAAATAGCGCTTCCGGCCTCGCTGTTTCTGCAAAGTGCCGCCCCGTCTCGAAACAGGCCGCGCGCGTCGTCGGTATATCCACTCTCCACCCATCAACCCTTCCCCTTACCTCTATGTCGTTTATCGCAGACGTCGTCGGACGCGAAATCCTGGACAGCCGTGGCAACCCCACCGTCGAAGTCGAAGTCACGACCAGCGATGGCGTCGTAGGTCGTGCTGCCGTCCCCAGTGGGGCCTCGACGGGCGAGTACGAAGCGGTCGAACTCCGCGACGGCGACAAGAGTCGCTATGTAGGCAAGGGCGTGCTCAAAGCCGTCGACAACGTCAATATGACGATTGCACCCGAAGTCGAAGGATTCAGCGTGTTCGAGCAGGCGATCATCGACCACGTGATGATCGATTTAGACGGTACCGAAAACAAGAGCAACCTAGGCGCCAACGCGCTGCTTGGTGTGTCGCTCGCCGTTGCGCGGGCCGCTGCTCAGTCGCTGAACCAGCCGCTGTACCGCTACCTCGGCGGCCCCAACGCGCGCACGCTGCCCGTTCCAATGATGAACATCCTCAACGGAGGCTCGCACGCCGACAACACGGTCGACATGCAGGAGTTCATGGTGATGCCGACCGGAGCCGAGACCTTTAGCGAAGCGCTCCAGATGGGGACCGAGATCTTTCATACGCTTAAAGGTGTGCTGAAAAAGCGCGGACTGAGCACGGCCGTCGGTGACGAGGGCGGCTTTGCTCCTAACCTGGGCTCGAACGAGGAAGCCATCGAAGTCGTCCTCGAAGCCATCGAAAAGGCCGGCTACTCGGCAGGCTCGGACTGCTACATCGCCCTTGACCCTGCAGTGAGCGAGATGTACCGCGACGGCAGCTACGTCTTTTGGAAGAGCGACCCCGACACGAAGCGCTCGTCGGATGACATGGTTAAGTACTGGGCTAACTGGGTCCGCCAGTACCCCATCATTTCGATTGAGGACGCCATGAACGAAAACGATTGGGAAGGCTGGGCCAATCTCAACAGCGAGATCGGCGACAAAGTCCAACTCGTCGGCGACGACTTGTTCGTCACCAATGTGGAGCGACTCGCGCGGGGCATCCAAGAGCAGTCGGCCAACGCGATCCTGATCAAGTTCAACCAGATCGGCACGCTGACCGAAACGCTCGACGCCATCGACCTGGCCCACAAGCACCGCTTCGCGACCATCATCTCGCACCGCAGCGGCGAAACCGAGGACACCACGATCGCGGACCTGGCCGTCGCCGTGGGCGCAGGGCAGATCAAAACCGGCTCGGCGTCCCGCTCGGATCGCGTGGCCAAGTACAACCAGCTGCTCCGTATTGAGGAACAGTTGGACGATGCCGCTATCTTTCCGGGGATCGCCACGTTCCGCTTCTGATCCGAAGCTCGCACTTACTCCACTCCTCTCGTGTCAAAAGGCCGCCTGATTGTCATCGCCCTCGTCGCGTGCGCGGCGCTCTGGGTAGCCTTCTTCGATAGCCACAGCCTGCTCCGGCGTGCCATGTGGCATTACGAGTTGAACGAGGTAGCTTCGGAAAACGCCGCACTTCAGGCCGACATCGTGCGCTTGGAGCAGCAGGTGACTACGGTCGCGAGCGACGCGGTCGTGGAGCGTGTCGCTCGCGAGCAGTACGGCATGCGTAGGCCTGGGGAAACGATCTACCGCATCGAAGAGCGCTGAGCGTGCATCTCATGCCTCACGCTGCCTTATAGCCTGACTCGACGGATTTATATCATTCGCTATGCCGCTGTGCCTCACCAGGCATGTGATGGAGTGCGGAAACGTATCGTTACTACATGCTGACTGTCGGTGTTGATTTAGGAGGGACATCTATCAAAACGGCGCTCGTTGAACGCGGGCGCGGCATCGTTCACGAATCGTCGGCGTTGACCGAGGCTGAGTTGGGCCCGACCCACGTGCTCGACCGGATCGCGGATCTGGTGCGCGAGGTGTCAGCTTCGGCGGGGCTCGACCGGCTCGAAGGTGTCGGCGTCGGCGCGCCCGGCTCAATCAATTGGGACCGAACCACGATCTCTCATCCGCCCAACATCTTGGGCTGGGGCGTCGTCAACGTACAGGCAGAGCTGCAACAACGGCTGGGCGTAGCGCTTCCGATCATCGTCGAGAACGATGCCAATGCTGCCGGACTCGGATCAGCGCACTATGGCGCCGGACGGCCGTTTCGCTCCTTTCTTATGGTGACGCTGGGAACGGGTGTCGGCGGCGCGATCATCTATGAAGGACGCATCTTCAGAGGCACGACGGGAGCCGCTGGCGAGATCGGACACATGACGATCGACCGCGACGGTCCGCCTGCCAACTCGGGCGTGCGGGGCGCCATCGAAGCCTTTTTGGGCAACCGATTTCTCTCGGCACACGCCCGGACGCTATTGGGAACGAAGGACGACAGCCTGCTCTACACGATGCTCGGCCCCAAGTTGGAAGGGCTGACACCGCGTCACCTCCATGAAGCAGCGCAGGCTGGTGATAAGGCTGCCGAAGGCGTACTGCGCTGGGCTGGCGAGCGGCTGGGCGCGGTCTTGGGATCAGCAATCAACCTACTCGACATCCGCAAGATCATCGTCGGCGGCGGCGTTTCGGCAGCGGGCTCATTCATCCTGGGTCCAGCGCGCGAAACGGTCGCATCATATGTGACGCCCTCGCTGCGCGATGGTATCGAGATTTTGCAGGAAACGCTGGGCAACGAGGCCGGAACGTTGGGCGCGGCTCACCTGCTCTTCGAGCATCTGGACGGACAGGCGAATCCATCGTAGTCTCGTTGGGGGTACGACCTGGAGCACGTGTACGTTGACCTTTCGTCCCTCCGCTTCCGCTTTGTCGCTCCGACTCCTCCTACTGCTCGTCTGCCTGGCGCCTGCACCGTTGTGGGCGCAGCAGACGACCCCACGCGACACGACGAGCAGCGCGCGCATCGAGTATCCGATCCCGTTCAAAGCCGATACGCTCGATCTGGTATTTTCGGATAGCCTGGGCGATCGGGCTACGCTGACGCGCAACGCGCAAGTGACCTATGATGCCGCGACGCTCAATGCGTATCGGCTCGTCCTGGCATTTGACGACGAGGAGGTGACGGCTGTCGGTTTTCAGGCCGATAGCGGACTGGTCGGCAAACCGCAGTTCGACCGCGAAGACGAGGCGTTTACGAGCGACCGCATCGCATTCAACTTCGTGACCGAGCGAGGACGGTTCGAAGGCGCTCAGACGCAGTTCGACGATGGCTATTTAAAAGCGCGTGTCGTTGGCATCGGACGCGACAGTGTCGTGCTGGCGAGAGATGGCATCTACACGACCTGCGAGTGCGTCGACGACCCCTCCTACTCACTGCACGCTAGCAAGCTCAAAGTGGAGGATCGCTGGATCTACACCGGCCCGATTCAACTCTACCTCTACAACATTCCCACTCCCCTGTGGCTGCCCTTCGGCATCCTGCCCAACGTCGAAGGGCGACGCGCTGGACCCACGTCGCTGGACTATGGCGAACAGGGCGAGTTGGGCTTCTTCATTAAGGGTATTGGCTGGTACTTCCCCGTTTCGGATTATCTCGACGTGACCGTTCAAGGGGATGTGTATACGTCCGGGTCATGGGAGTTGAGGCCTAGACTACGCTACGCCAAGCGCTACACCTATTCGGGTGGGCTTGAGCTGACGTATGGGCGACTGCGGACCGGTGAGGCAACGGATCGAAGCTTTCAAGTGCGAAGCAACGGACGCATCCGGTGGAATCACAGCCAGACGATCGGCGAGCAGTCGCGCTTCAACTCGGACGTGAACTTGGCAACCTCGTCGGCGCTGCGTAACACGTCGAGCAGACTGGCGGACCGGGTGACACAGGAGATTTCGTCCAACGTGACGTATTCGACGCGTTGGGGGTCGCGCAACCTGACGGCAACGCTCAACCAGCGCCAAACCCTCTCGACCGGAGCGGCTAATTTGACGCTGCCGAGTCTGTCCTTCTCCCAGGGCGCGATCACGCCCTTTCAGGCGAGCGGGGTGCGCGGCAGCCGGGCACCCTGGTACGAGTCGATTCAGGTGAGCTATCGGGGCACGCTGACCAACCGCTTCGACTTCAGACCGCTCGAAGACACTGTTCTGGTCAACCGTGGCGACCCCGAAGCCGCCGAGTTCTCGTGGTACGAAGCGCTGGTCTCCCCGTCGCGCTACCGCCGAGCCACGGGCCAGGGCGGAACGGGCTATGACTTCCAGGCCGACCACTCGATCCCCATCAGTGCCTCGTTCAACGTGACGCGCCTGCCGCTGATCGGGCGGCTCAACGCCACCATCTCGCCCTCGATCAATTACAGCGAGACCTGGTTTGCCGAAACTGAGCGACGTAGCGTTGACACGTCGGGGGTGCTACAGACCGAGGCTGTGACGGGCTTTTTCGCGCTGCGGCAGTTCTCGGGCAACCTCAGTGCGTCAACCTCGATTTACGGCCAGTTTCCCTTGCAAGTCGGTCCGTTCGACGGTTTGCGACATACGATCCGGCCGAACGTCGGCATTTCGCTGCGACCCGATTTCTCGACCGATACGTGGGGCTACACCCGCTCGTACGTCGACGCGCAGGGGCGAAGGCAGCAATACGGGATCGCACAGGGTGTGTCGTTCGGACCAGTTGGGGCGCTGACGTTCAGTGCGAGCAACGTGTTCGAGACGCGTCGCGCCGTAGAGGATACCTTGTCGGGCGAGACCCGACGGACTCCGCTGACACTGCTCAACCTCAACGTGTCGTCGAGCTACAACTTTTTCGCCGACTCGACGAAGCTGGCCCCTATCCAGGTCAACGCACGGACCAACCTGGGGACGTCGTTCGGCGCCAACGTCAACTTCACG
>CAXBBB010000098.1:0-7626 GCA_963973615.1 uncultured Rhodothermales bacterium
GAGCCGACGTCAAGCATTTACGGAGGTGCCGTCGCCGCACCGGTTTTTCAGCGCACGGCGAGCCGCTGGCTGGGCACCTTCCCTGCGGTCGCCGCGCGCCTATCGCCGCCCGATTCGACGCCGGTCACGGACCGTACGCGTGCACCCGAACTCAACGCCGCACCACTGCCGGTTGCCTCGTCGGTCGTGCGTTCGCGTGGCCTAAAGGTCTCTGCCGCGCGCGGTTTCTCGGCTGTCCACACAACCGATGCCGACCTGGTGATCGGCGCTACGGTCCGCGCCGCCGCCGACACGCTCGAGGTGGAAACGATGCCCAACCTGATCGGCCTGACCGGCCGCGAAGCACGCTACTGGCTCGCCGAGATGGGGGTTCGCGCGCGCATCACCGGGTCCGGCGTCGTCACCTCGCAATCTCCCGCTGCCGGAGCGCCTGCTCCGTCGCGCGCCGTTCTCACTCTCTCCTCATCCGCCCCTTCCCAGACGAATCGATGACGCTCACCGCTCTCCTCGAACGCCTCGCACAGGCCGACCTGCTCTACGCAGGATCGGGTGAGGGCGTGCGCACGGACAGTGTCGAGATCACGCGCGTCACGTCGGATAGCCGCGCGGTTAAGCCGGGCAGCCTGTTCGTCGCCGTCGAAGGCGAGAAAGCGGATGGCCATCGCTATGTCGATAAGGCACTTCAGGTCGGAGCAGTCGCCATTGTGACCAGCCGCGAAACCGACGCGGACGTGCCTACGATCCGCGTCACCAACAGTCGGGCGGCACTGTCGCACGCTTCGGCGCTCCTCGCCGGTGATCCGGCCCGGCGGCTGGCGATGATGGGCGTGACAGGCACCAACGGCAAGACGACGACGGCGTACCTGCTACACCAGATGACCGAGGCGCTCGGGCACAAAGCCGGGCTGATCGGCACGATCGAAACGCGCATCGGCGAGGAGGTCGTCGCGTCGACGCACACGACGCCAGGGCCGGAGCAATTGCACAAGCTGCTGGCTCGGATGGAAGCGGCGGGGTGCACGCATTGCGCGATGGAAGTGTCGAGCCACGCACTCGACCAGGACCGGGTGGCCGCCGTTCCGTTCGCCGCTGCCGCATTCACCAACCTGACGCGCGACCATCTCGACTACCACGGGTCGATGGACGCCTACCGCGCCGCCAAGCGTCGCTTGTTCGAAGGATTGGAAGCCGGTTCGGTCGCCTCTGTCAACGTAGACGATCCCTCAGGTGCAGACATGGCCGCTGCCGCCCGAGCTACGGGTGCAACCGTGATCGGCTACGGCGAGTCCAAAAGGGCTGATGTCCGCTTCCGCCTGGACGAGAACGCGTTGACGGGACTTACGCTGACGCTCGACGGTCAGCGCTCCCGCTTCGGATTGGTCGGCGAGTTCAATGCGTACAATTTGGCGGCAGCCTATGCGGTCGGCGTCGGCATGGGCTGGGAGCCATCGGCGGTCCGCATCGCGCTCGAAGGTGCATCGTCCGTGCCGGGCCGCTTCGAGCAGTTCGTAACGCAGGACGACCGGACGATCATCGTCGACTACGCCCACACGCCTGACGCTCTGGAAAACGTCCTGCGCACCGCGCGCGCTACGATGAATAGCGAGCGCGGACGCTTGTGGGTGCTCTTCGGCTGCGGCGGAGACCGCGACACGACCAAACGCCGTCCGACTGCGCAAATCGCCGAACGCTATGCCGACTGCTGCATCGTCACGTCGGACAACCCGCGTACCGAAGATCCGGAGCAAATCCTGGCCGACATCCGGCATGGGTTCGACCGCCCAACGGATGCCGCATGGATCGTCGACCGCCACGAGGCGCTCACTTATGCCGCCGCCCACACTGCTCCGGGCGACGTGCTGCTCGTGACAGGAAAAGGGCACGAAGACTATCTGATTGTGGGGACGGAGAAGGTCCCATTCGACGACCGCGCTCTGGTGCGCGAGTTGTTCGACGCTGCTCCTCCCACTCGCCTCTGACCCATGCTCTACTACCTCCTCACCTGGATCGAAGAAACCTACGAGCCCACCGGGTTCCAGATCTTCCAGTTCATCACTGTCAGGGCCGCGCTCGCCGCGCTGACCGCTCTGCTCATCGCACTGTTCATCGGTCGCAAGATGATCAACTGGCTGAGCGTGCAGCAGCTGGGCGAAAGCGTGCGCGAGGGCGAAGACGCTGGTGCCGTCAGCCACGCACACAAGAGCGGTACGCCGACGATGGGCGGCCTGATCATCCTGCTCGCCATCATCGGTGCGACGCTGCTCTGGGGCGAACTGCACAATCCGTACGTCTGGCTCTGCGTCTTGGGGACAGCCTGGATGGGTGCGTTCGGCTTCGTCGACGATTACATCAAGACAGTCAAGAAGGACAAAGACGGCCTGTCGGCACGCTACAAGTTGATCGGCCAGATCACGTTGGGCCTGGTCGTGGGCTGCACGCTCTACTTCCTACCGCAGTTCGAGGATGTTAGGACGTTCACGCACCTGCCGATCCTGAGCTACCCGCTCGACTACGACCTGCTGGGTTACTTCGGCATCGAAGGGTGGGGATGGCTCATCTACATTCCCGTCGCCGTCTTTATCGTGACCGGCGTCAGCAACGCCGTCAACCTGACCGATGGACTGGACGGATTGACGACCGGCGTGACGGCGTTCGTGTCGGCCGGATTGGTCGCGTTGACCTACATCGCCGGTAACGAAATCCTAGCCGACTTCCTTGGCGTCATGTACCTGCCCGGAGCGGGCGAGGGCGCCATCTTCGCCGCCGCCATGACCGCTGCGTGCTTCGGCTTCCTGTGGTTCAACGGCTACCCCGCAACCGTCTTCATGGGCGACACCGGCTCGCTCGCCCTGGGCGCCGCCGTCGCCATTGTCGCGCTGACGATCCGAAAAGAGCTGCTGTTGCCCATCATGGGCTTCATCTACTTCGCCGAGGTGCTGTCGGTCATCATCCAGACGGGCTACTTCAAGTGGACCAAGCGGCGGACAGGAACGGGCAAGCGCGTCTTCCGAATGGCGCCGCTGCACCACCACTTCGAGGCCAAAGGCACACACGAGGCGAAAATCGTGACGCGCTTCTGGATCATCACCGCCGTCACCACCATCGCGACGATTCTCTCGCTCCGCATCCAGTAGCAAAGCTGTCGTTGCGAGGAGCGCAGCATCACTGATGCGCAGCGACGTGGCAACCTCCTTCGGTTTACCTCCGCACTTCGATACAACTCTACCGCTAACTCTCAGATCGCCACGGCCTACGGCCTCGCGATGACATACACGATGACCCTCTCCGATCTCCAATCCAAACGCATTACCGTCGTGGGCGCCGCCCGCAGCGGGATCGCGGCTGCGCGCCTGCTGGCGTCGGCGGGGGCAGGCGTGCGGCTGACGGACAGCGGGCCCGAGCGGGCGGACGTGCGTGAGGAGATGGAAGCGGTCGGTGTCAACGTCGAGTTTGGCGGGCACGGCGAGGTCTCGCTGGCCTGCGACCTGATGGTGGTGTCGCCGGGCGTGCCGTCGACGGCCGCGCTGGTGCGGGCGGCAATTGAGCGCGGAACGCCGGTCGTCTCAGAGATCGAGGCGGCGTCGTGGTTCTGCAACGCGCCGATCGTCGCGATCACGGGCACCAACGGCAAGACGACGACGACGAGCCTGCTCGGACACGTGTTCGAAGCAGACAGACGCCCAACGCTCGTCGCGGGCAACATCGGAACAGCGTTTTCAGACGGCGCGCGCGATGTGCCGACCCAAGGCGTCGCAGTACTCGAAGTGTCCAGCTTCCAACTCGACCACATCGACACGTTCCGGCCGCGCGTCGGCGTCCTGCTCAACATCACGCCCGACCACCTAGATCGCTACAACGGTTCGGTCGACTCCTATGCCGACGCCAAGTACCGCTTGTTCGAGAACATGGCCGACGGCGACGCTCTGATTTACAACATCGACGACGAGCGCCTCGCCGCACGTGTGGGCGATGCCCCCCATCCCTTTCAACCGCTGCCGATCAGCATCGACCGCCCCCTCACCGTGGGCGGCTGGATCGACGGCGGCGACCTCTGCCTCCGCTTGTCGGACGCCTCCGACTCCCGAACGTCTCATGCCTGCTGCCGCACTCGCCTTAAGAGGCCGACACAATCTGTACAACAGCCTCGCCGCCGCCGTCGCCGCGCGCGTGATGGACGTACGCAGCGAGATCGTGCGCGAAAGCCTCGCCACGTTCTCGGGCGTCCCGCACCGGCTCGAACTCGTCGGAGAGCACCAGGGCGTCCGCTTCGTCAACGACTCCAAAGCGACCAACGTCAACGCCGTCTGGTACGCGCTCGAAAGCTTCGACCGCGAAAAGGTCATCCTCATCGCGGGTGGACGCGACAAGGGCAACGACTACTCCGCCCTGCGCGACCTGGTCGCTACCCGCACGCGCGGTGTCGTCGCCATCGGCGAGAGTGCCAAAAAGGTGATGCGTGATCTGGGATCCGTCGCCCCGCGCTCGGTCGAAGCCGACGACATGGCCGACGCCGTCCGCTGCGCCGCCGCCCTCGCCGAGCCCGGAGACGTCGTCCTGCTCTCGCCCGCCTGCGCCTCGTTCGACCAGTACGACAACTACGAACACCGCGGCGACGTCTTCCGCGCTGCCGTCAACGCGCTTTGAACCGACCACCTATGCCCGCCGCTTACCGCTGAGTACGGGCGATTCATGAATCGCCTCTACGCTGCACGCTGACGCTACCTCACACCATGTCCGCCTCCACCCATCCTGCCAAACCCGCTTCGGATCGCTACACGATCTGGGTCGTGCTCGCGCTCGCGGCGTGGGGCGTGGCGGCGGTGTACAGCGCGGTCGCGTTCCTGGCGACGAAGAGCGGCAGCAGCAGCGATCCGTTTATGTGGCGGCACGTCGTCAAGGTCGGCCTGGCGATTATCGCGATGGGGACCGTCAGCCTGGTCGACTACCACAAGCTGGCCAAACTGAGCCGGTGGATGCCGATCGGCTCGCTGATTTTGCTGACCGTCGTGGGTATCTGGGGGACGGTCACAGGCGGCGCGGCGCGGTGGTTGAGTCTGGGCGGTGTTAGTTTCCAGCCGAGTGACCTGGCCAAAATCTCGCTCATCCTCTACGTCGGGACGCTGCTAGCGCAGAAGCAATCGTACATCGAGAGCTTTGGCCATGCGTTCATGCCCGTCATGGTGTGGACGCTAGCGACGGTCGTGCTGATCGGCATGGAGAACCTGTCGACGGCGGCGCTGCTGCTGGTGACGGTCCTGCTGATGTGCTTCGTGGCGCGCGTCAGCGTGCTGCATTTGGCCGGGCTGGGCGCGTTGGGCTTGGTGCTGGCGATGCTGCTGCTGGCGTTTTCTCCAGCGCGAGCGGCGCGCGTCGAGCAGGCCTTGGGCGTTGAGTGGTTCTCGCACACCGAAGCCCAGGGCGTCGGCGACGAGTTGCGCGAAGCCTACCAGCCGCTTCAAGCACGGATCGCGATTGCATCGGGCGGCATCGTCGGCGTCGGGCCAGGCAAGAGCATCCAGCGCGATTTCCTACCGGCGCCCTACAACGACTTCATCTTCGCCATCATAGCCGAAGAGTACGGGCTGATCGGCGCGCTGCTCATTCTCTCAGCGTTCGTGATCCTGCTCTTCCGCGGTTTCCTGCGCATCGCGCGTCACGCGCCCGACCCGATGGGCCTGTTCATCGGCGTCGGATTCACGCTGATGATTGTGCTGTCGGGACTGGCTCACGCGGGCGTCAGCGTCGGCCTGCTGCCGGTGACAGGGCAACCGCTACCGTTCGTCAGCTACGGCGGCTCGTCCATTGTCGCGATGGGCGCGATGACGGGCATCCTCCTCAACTTATCGCGTCAGAGCCAATGAGTACTTCGAGCCTGAACACGACCGACCGCGCCCCGCGCATTCTGTTCGCCTGTGGCGGCACGGGCGGACACGTCTATCCCGCCCTCGCTATCGCCGACGCCGTCAAAGCGCTGCGTCCCGACGCGTCGATCTCGTTCGCCGGAACGACCGACCGGATGGAGTGGGAGGCCGTCCCCAAAGCGGGCTACTCGATCTCGCCGATTACCGTCGCCGGTCTGCCACGCAGCCTGTCGCTCAAGTTGTTTACGTTCCCCTTCAAACTGGGCAAGGGGTTCATGGACGCGTGGAAACTGGTCAAAGGCGTCGACGCTGATGTCGTCGTTGGGACAGGCGGGTTCGTCACTGGGCCAGTCTTAGGCGCGGCGCAGGCGATGGGCCGCCCGACGCTGATCCAAGAGCAAAACGCATTCGCTGGACTGACCAACCGCCTGCTGAGTAAGCGCGCCAGCGAGATCCACGTCGCCTTCCCCGAAGCGAGCAAGGCATTCAGTGGCGCCGACATCCACCTGAGCGGCAATCCGACTCGGGAGATCTTGCTAACGGGCGACCGGTCGGCAGGGCGTGCGCACTACGAGATTCCCGAGTCGGCGACGGTCCTGCTGATGTTCGGCGGTTCGCTCGGCAGCCGTCGCCTGAACGATGCGATGATCGAGCACGCGCCGACGTTGCTCGACGCCAATCCCGACCTGCATATCGTCTGGCAGACGGGCAGCTACTACTACTCGGAGATGCTCGACGAGGCCCCCGCTCACGAACGCCTACACGTGCTCGAATACCTCGACGAGATGCAGCACGCCTACGCCGCCGCCGATGTCGTGTTGTGCCGCGCCGGAGCGATCACGTGCTCCGAACTCGCCATCACCCGGTCGCCCGCGATTCTGGTGCCGTCGCCCAACGTGTCCGAAGACCATCAGACACACAACGCGCGCAGCTTGGAGAAGGCCGGAGCCGCAATCCTGCTGCCTGAAGCCGACCTCGACGCCCGACTGGTGCGCGACGTTCAGGCGCTAATCGGAGATGCTCAGGCGCGCGAAGAGATGAAAACCGCTCTGGAGACGCTGGCTCGCCCAAGCGCTGCCGATGCGATCGCGCGTCGCGTGCTGGCATTGGCGGGTGTACCCGTAAAGAGCGGAGGTCCAGCATGAGGCGACAACCCATTTTCGGACGCATCCGTACGGTTCATTTCGTCGGCATCGGCGGCAACGGCATGTCGTCGATGGCCGAAGTGCTGCTGCGCAGAGGCTACGGCGTAACGGGCAGCGATGCGAGCCTGTCGCCGGTTACGGAGCATTTGGCTGAGCTAGGCGCGACGGTCTACGAAGGCCACTCGGCCAGTCACGTCGGCGATGTCGATGCGGTCGTCTACTCGTCCGCCGTCAACCCGAACGCCAACGCCGAGACGATGGAGGCGAGCCGCCGCCGGTTGCCGGTCATCAAGCGCGCCGTTCTGCTCGGCGAGTTGATGCGGATGCACTTCGGAATCGGTATCGCGGGTACGCACGGTAAGACGACGACCACAACGCTGACCGGGCTGGTCGTCCAGGGCGGCGGCTTCGACCCGACGATCATCGTTGGCGGCAAGGTCAGCGCCTTTGGCTCGAACGCCGTCGCGGGGCAGGGCGACATCGTCGTGCTCGAAGCCGACGAATACGACCGCACGTTCCTGCGACTTACGCCTAGCATCGCCGTCATCACCAACGTCGAGACCGATCACCTTGACACCTACAAGGACCTGATCGACATCGAAGACGCGTTCGTGCAGTAC
>CAXBBB010000099.1:0-7600 GCA_963973615.1 uncultured Rhodothermales bacterium
TGTAGACAGCCGCAAGATCTGCCGTCCGGGGCTCGCCGCCCGCGCTCGATTGCCCGTGATAGTAGGGTGCGGTGCCGGTGAACTGTCCGGTGCCCCGACAGGCGAGATAGCGGTGAGCATGCTACCCGTGCCTTGGCAGAGCGTCTCGTCTTTACCGGTTAGTGGCATGGCGTCTCGGATGACGTGACCAGAATGGAACGACACCGATCCCCTCAGGTCTTAATCTGCTGTGCCGAGGCCGCTTTCCTTTCACTTTCAAAGCTCTTCGTCGCAGCCATGGATGAATCCGCTCCTGAACTCTACGCCCTCATCGCCGAAGCTACCCCAGTGCAACTCTGGACCGCACAACCAGACGGCAGGCTTGACTATGTGAACCGACAAGTGACCGAGTACTTTGGGCGCTCGGAACAGCAGATGAAGGGTGAGGGCTGGCAAGATGTGGTGCATCCCACCGATCTCCCGAATACCCTCAAGCTGTGGACGCGGGCCCTCGCGGAAGGCACCCCGTACCGCACCGAGTTCCGCCTCCAGCGCGCCAGCGATGGGTTCTACCGCTGGCATCTGGGCCTAGCGCTTCCTGTGCGAGACGAGAAAGGCGAAATCATTCGCTGGGTCGGCTCCAACACCGACATCGACGATCAGAAGCGAGCCACAGAGGTGCGCCAGGCGGGACTCGAGATAGCACGCCTCGAGCGAAATCGATTGGAACAACTCATTTTGGAAGCACCCGCCGTAATGGCGATCTACCGAGGCCCCACCTACGAAATTGCTCTGGTGAACAGACTCTGGATTCAGTTCACGGGCCGCAAGAATGCGGTCGGTAAGACGGTCAAAGAGGCGTTTCCCGAGGCCGAAGAGCAGGGGTTACTGGATATCCTCTCTCACGTGTACCGGACCGGCGAGACGTTCCGCACCGACGAGATGCGGCTGATGATCGACCTAGACGAAGACGGTATTCCGGAAGAAACGTTCTGGACGTTTAGCCTGCAACGGCTTAGCCCGAACAGCAACCGGGGCTACGACCTGCTAGTCCATGCGGTAGAGGTAAGCGAGCATGTGGAGACGCGCCGCATGCTGGAAGCACTCCAGAGCGCGTGACTTTTGCGATGCGCCCGCCGCCGCAGGTTTCGGTTTCGGCGCAGCAGGGTCAGACTTCGCGGCAGCGCGGCTTCCCTGATTCGAGGTGCCCACGCCGATCTCTGAGGAATGCCGGGTAAAGCCCACCGCTGGCTAGGGCTTTTCTAGGCAACGTTGACAATTGCGCTCGACTCGCTTCTGCGGCGCGCTTGTACCAAATCCGAGAGCAGTGTGGCTCTATGCGGGCCGATAATCGACTCAGATTGCCACGTCGCTTCGCTCCTCGCAATGACGAAGGAAAAGGATGTATCCGGATTTGGTATTGAACGCTCTGCCGCGTTCGCTGCGCGGTCCCTTCGGGTTGCTCTGTATCGCCGATGCTCGCATCGGCTGCTTCGAGCGCCTCGCAGCACGTCAATCGCACGCGCAGCCGCTTTGTCTCGGCTAATGTCAACGTTGCCTAGACGAGGCTCCGCCGAGCAGCATCGGCTGTGCGGCGCTGGGCGTGGGATTCGCTTCTCGGCCGCATGAGGTTGGCGAGCGAGGACAGCGTGCGGTTGATCGGCGACGAGCGGTGCGGCCTGGGCACCTGGCGCGGGGGAGTCCCTGCTCGGGCTATCTTCTGCGCTCCCACCCGTTTCCGACCTACGACCACCCGCTCCCGTCATCCTATGAAGTGGCTTATCACCGGACTGGGCGGTACGCTCGCCCCCGTTCTCGCCCAGTTGGCCCGCCAGGCCGGAGCGGACATGCTCGCCTGGGACCGCAGCCAGGTGTCGCCCGACGATGCCGGTGCGAGCCGGGCGTGGCTGGAGCGCGAGCGCCCCACGGCCATTGCCCACCTGGCGACGGGAAGCGCAGACTGGGCCGGGCGGCTGGCCGCCTATGGCGCCGAGCAGGGCCTCCCGTTTGTGTTCACGAGCAGCGCGATGGTGTTCCACCACGACCCCGACGGCCCCCACGCGCCCCATGACACGCGTACGGCGCGGGACGACTACGGCCGGTACAAGATCGCCTGCGAAGACGCCGTCTTCTCGGCCTACCCCGAAGCGAGCGTGGTGCGCATCGGCTGGCAGATTGACGAGGAGCAGGCGGGCAACAACATGCTGATGGCGCTCGACGGGTGGCAGCGCGATCAGGGGCGCGTGGCGGCGAGCACCCTGTGGCGCCCGGCGTGCTCGTTCATGGGCGACACGGCAGAGGCGCTGGTGCGCCTGCTGCTTGCGCCTGTGGCCGGCGTGCATCACCTGGACAGCAACGCAGACGAAGGGCACACGTTTTACGCCGTCGCCTGCGCGCTTCGGGACGCGTTCGGGCGCGAGGCGTGGCAGGTCGAGCCGAATGAGGAGTACGCGCACGACCAGCGGCTGGTCGGAGGGCTGGAGGTGCCGCCGCTCTCGTCGCGGCTGTCAACATTGGCGAGGTAGCCCTCTTGGGAGCCGCTTTCGCCTGAGCGTATTCTTGCGGCATGATTGTCTACCATGCCCCCAAGGACGCCTTCGCGTCCGACGTTCTGAGCGGCGACATCTCCGGCATCGTCCACCGCTCGGTCCAGAAGGCGACGGGAGGCAAGGTGGCCGAGAGCGAAGTCACGTCGTGGCAGAACTCGCTGATGTACATGAACAACGTCCTGGGTGGGAGTGAGATACCCAGCGACGGGTGGGTGTCGATCGAGTACCACGTGCCGCGCTCGTCCAAGCGCATCGACTTCATGTTCTCGGGGCGCGATGCCGAGGGCAAGGACAGCGTGGTGCTCGTCGAACTCAAGCAGTGGTCCGAAGCGCAGCACACCGGCATGGACGGCATCGTGCGGACCCGGTTCAAGTACGGCTGGGGCCACGTCAGCCATCCTTCGTATCAGGCGTGGTCGTATGCGACGCTGCTGAGCAGCTTCAACGCCGCCGTCCACGAGGGCGAGGTCGCGCTCCATCCGTGCGCGTACTGCCACAACTATGCCCCGGACGCCGACCTGCAGCACCCCGACTATGCGGTCTACACCGACAAGGCGCCGCTCTTTCTAAAGCCGGACGCCCTCAAACTGCGCGCGTTTATCGCCCAGCACGTCCGCTACGGCGACGACGGGCAGACGATCTACAAGATTGAAAAGGGGCGCATCCGTCCGTCGAAGAGCCTTGCCGACGCGCTCGAGTCGATGCTGGCGGGCAACGAGGAGTTCGTGATGCTCGACGAGCAGAAAGTGGTGTATGAGCGAGCCCTTGCGCTCTCGGCCGAGGCGAGCGAGGGCAGCAAGAAGGTGCTGCTGGTCGAAGGCGGACCGGGCACGGGCAAGTCCGTCGTGGCCGTCAACCTGCTGGTCGAGCTAACGCGCCGAGAGCAGGTAGCCCAGTACGTGACCAAGAACAGCCCACCAGGCGCTTCTCGTAGACGGCGCGCGGCGCCTACGAGAAGCGCCTGGTGGGCTCATACCGAAAGTCGGCCATCTCCAACCTGTTTACGGGTTCGGGAGGGTTTCAGAGTACGAGTCCCGACAGTTTCGACGCGCTGATCGTAGACGAGGCCCACCGGCTCAACGAGAAGAGCGGACTGTACCGCAACCTGGGCGAGAACCAGGTGATGGAGATCATACGCGCCTCGCGCCTATCGGTGTTCTTTCTCGACGAGGACCAGCGCGTGACGTTCGACGACATCGGCGGCCGGGCCGAAATCGAGCGGTGGGCGATGGAAGAAGGCGCCGAGTTGCACCGGCTGACCCTATCGTCTCAGTTTCGGTGCAACGGATCCGACGACTACCTGAACTGGCTCGACGAGCGCCTGCAAATTCGCGAGAGCCCGCCAGAGCACGACGGACTGGTGTCTAGCGGGCTGGACCCGGAAGCGTTCGACTTCCGAGTGGTAGACTCGGCCAGCGCGCTCCGAACGCTCATCGAAGCGCGAAACGTCGACAACCGCGCGCGCATGGTGGCGGGGTACTGCTGGGATTGGAAGAGCAAGAAAGACCCCGAGGCGCGCGACATCGTGTTCGAGGGCGACGACTTCGCGCACCAGTGGAATCTGCAGAAGGACGGCGGGCTGTGGATCGAGTCGCCCGAGTCGGTCGCCGAAGTGGGCTGTATTCACACGTGCCAGGGGCTCGAACTGGACTACGTCGGCGTCATCGTAGGCCCCGACCTGAAGGTGAGAGGCGGCGAAGTGGTCACCGACGCGTTGGAGCGTGCCGGGCGCGACATGACGGTGAGAGGCTACAAGAAGCAGTTGCGCGAGAACCCCGCCGAGGCGCGGCGCAGAGCCGACGTGGTAATCAAGAACACGTACCGTACGCTGATGACGCGCGGCATGAAGGGGTGCTACGTGTACTTCGTCGACGACGAAGCGGCAGCGTACTTCAAGGGCGGTCTGGCCGCGACTGCGGACCCTTCGGCTTACGTGGCCTGCTGATCGTGGTGCTTGGGGGGGCGTGCGGCGTCGTTGTCGGCTGGCGTTGTGAGGACGTGCAGATCTATCTCGCGCTACCCGTTGCGCTCGGCCTGATATAGGCTACTTTGCCGAAGACCCCTTCCACTCCAACCGTAGGTACCTCAGACATGGGCGACAAATCTCCAAAATCCACGCAGAAGCGTGCCGGCCAGAAGGAAGTCAAGGCGGCCGACACCAAGCGCAAGAAGACGGCAGCGGACGATGCCAAGCGCATCGTGCCAGCGAAGCCCAAGAAGTAGGGACGTAAGGCTCGTTTTGACCGGGAGTCCGGGGGCGGATGTGTGCTCCCGACCTCCTTCTAGTCTAAGACTGTTTGGCGAAAGGCTGCGGGGCTGCGAGCGGCTCTGAAACCTCTCTGCGGTGTTGCTCTGAATCGCCGTAGCTGGCGCTACGTCTGCTTCGAGCGCCTTGCCGAGTGCTTTCAGCGCTCGCTCTCGCCTTCCTGCTCCTTTCTCAGACAAACCCTAAAACCGGGAGTCGCGAATCCACGTGTCCGATCGTGCCCAGGCCTCCGCGAAGTCCTGGTCGATCTGATCGGAGGCCTTGTTCTGGCCGGCCAGCGCCCGCTGGAGGCCGAACAGCGACCATCCATTTCGTGGGTGGTCCTCGAGTTCTGCGCGGTAGACGGCTTCGGCCTGTTGGTACCGCTCGGCTCCGAGCAGGGCAGAGCCAAGCCAGTGGCGGGCAGCGAAGGGCAAGGGTTCTGGCTCGTCGTAGGTGAGGCCATCCTCCCACTCGACCGCGCGTCTAAAGGACACGAGCGCAGCTTCAAGATCGCCCGCGTCGAGGTGGAGTGCGCCTTCCAGGATACCGCCGACCACGCCCAGTAGCGCTTCGGCTGAGTGGAACCGGAACGTCGCATGGGGGGAAGCGGCCGCCGTGGCGAGGACCCGTTCCAGATAGGCGCGGGCAAACTCGGGCGCCCCCGTCCGGAGATGCGCGTAGCCCTGCGCGAAGTCCCACATGCCGCTGCCCACGGGGTCTTGGGGACGATCTTCGACCTTGAGGGCCTGTTCGAAGCATGTGGAGGTTGGGGCTGGGATAGATCGCGAAGCCCTCGCCGTACTCGGCCTTCAAGTCGGACTGCCAGGCTATCGTGTTGGCCCGGACGGCGTCGCCCCAGCGGCCGACCTCGCTCCAGGTGTGAGACGGCATGTGGTTGATGTGGCTGGCCCCGGGGATGCTGCTTCCCAGGTACTCGGCACAGGCCTCGCCCCGCTGCGGTTCGAGGGTCGACTCGGTGGCGTGGATATAGAGGTGGCAGGCGCCCGGGTGGCGGATATCCTTGCTTAGCACCCCTTCCAGCACCCCATGGAGCCGCTGCACGTCGGGATCCTCCAAGTCACGCGTGCCGCGGCGCGGCTCGAGCAAGAAGAGCGATTCGGCGTAGAGCGTTCCGATATCGAGATCGTCCGGGTAGGCGGCGTAGACGTCGGCCATGGCGTTCGCATAGGCGGAGTCCTGCGTCGCCTGGGTCTCCGGGTTGAAGTCGTCTACGTACCGGACAGACAGGGCATCGATCAGCGCGCGTTCGCGCGCGTCGCCGTGCCCCGCGTTGGCCAGTTCGATCGCGCGCTGGATGGCGGCGTAGGCGTGCGGAGCCTCGCCGGAGCGCATGCGGCCGTTTAGGTAGGAGCCCCACGACCACGCCTCGCCCCAGTAGCAGATCGCGCACTCGGGGTCCTGCTTCCAGGCCTCGCGGAACGATCGCGCCGCGTCCTCCTTGGCGAAGGCGTACATCATTTGGACGCCCTGTCCGAAGTAGTCCTGCGCTTCCGGCACACCGGACGAGATGCGGTAGTCAAAATCGCCGAGCGCGGTCTCGTAGAGCCGCATGGGCTGGTCGAACAGGGGGGGGTAGCGAGTCCAGGCTGGCACCGCGTTGCGCCGCAGCGGTGCCGGGCAGGGCTGCGATCGCCGACAGGGCCGCCAGTGCCAACAGGCCGAAGGAGCGGTTGGAGGCGCGGAGAGGGGTACGAGGCATGGGGGCTAACCTTTTTCTGCGGTGGCAGTCGTGAATCGCCGCTCCTGCGGCGCGTCGATTGGGTCTGGTGAGGATACGGTGAGGGTGCGGCGAGGTGGTGGGACGCAGGTGCTAAGGGAGGACTCCGGCCGGGGTCGCTCCGGTACAAACCGCACGTGCTGAGGGGCGTCTCGACCACCCGCTTGTTCGATTCCTGGAAGAGGCTCAGGAGGTAGGGTCACCTCCGTTCGTGTCGGACTCTAAGCTGAGTAGGCCAAGCGTGATTTTCGAGTAGCTTACCGATGTAGCGTTCCAGTTCGGCGTCGCGACGAGGTGGGGGGCTGCCAGCTCGAACACCACCCATGCGACAGAGTATCCGAGTCCTGCATGGCGAAGCGCAGCGCGGTAGAACGAGTGGCCGCTCAGTTGTCGGGGGAGAGGCCAACCCGTCACCCCGCGCGCCGGGACGAGCGGATTCGGTCGGCTAGCCCGGTCACCACGAGCATTGCGACCGCGTTGATGGCCCCGACGAGCAGGGCCGAGATATAGAAGAAACCGTCGTCTCCACTGGCGGTCTCACCGCCGAGGAGGTGGTAGACCGTGTGGACCGTTTCCGCGAGCAGGCTCCCGCCGAACGCCCCGAGGACTACGGCCGCCAGGCGAGATCGTAAGGGAGCGTTGCGCGTGACCGAGAGGGCGATCCCGATCCCGGCTGCCGAAACCGCCATGACGGCGGACTTGCCGAGGACTGCGAGCGTGAGCAGAACGCCTACGCCGAGGTACGGGATGAAGCGCGGCGTAGGCATAGCAGGGGGGCTCGGTGCTTCTCGTGCGGTAGAACAGGTTGCGGCTCACCCGCGAAGGGCAGCGACCGCTGGCAGTGGTTCAGAGCGCAGGATACACCGACGGTCCATCAACGCGAGGACGCTTGCGCCCTTCGTCGGCATGCAGACGCGGGTTAAACAGCCTTAGCGTTCCGTCTCTTGCAACAAGATCGTCACGGCGACCTCGCTTAAATCATTGTTGAGTTGATGATCGCGTCCTGGCAAACGATGGATCCGAGCTTGAGGTACCGCGCTTGCGTAGAGCTCGACATGGGACGGTGGCGCAATGTCATCCTCCAGC
>CAXBBB010000100.1:0-7578 GCA_963973615.1 uncultured Rhodothermales bacterium
TCAGTCGGTAGAGCAACTGACTTTTAATCAGTAGGTCGCTGGTTCGAACCCAGCAGGGCTCACCATGCCGCAGAAAACTGCGGTTTTCGAGTGTTTCGTGGCGTCATGTATCACACCTATGTGTCACAGTCGCAGTGGAGCGCCGCATCGGCCTAATCGTCTCGACGCTGCCCTCGCGAGGCAAGGTTGCTACAATCTCGGGGGGCTGTGGGGGCCCGCATGCGCGCGAGCGCAGACCCCCACGAAGTAGCTGAACTCCGCGTAGCGCTTTGGCAAGGCAACCCAGCGATGCACCTCTAATCGTCTCAGAGGCGATCTCAGCGCGTTGAGCGTCTGTCAGGGCGGTGCCAGCGCCCTCAGCTTCTTTCCCTCGCTCCTGGCGCGTCTGAGGCCGGCTTGGGTGGGTTCGATCAGCAGGTAGTACTCGAAGCCCGAAGCCCGCGACGGCGTTGAGCACTGTCATGGTCAAGCAAGCTCTGAGACCCAGAAGGTGGGTCGGTGGGGGCCGGTTGTGGAAGGCCGGGACTCGAGGCGGGATGCTGAGAAAGCTGACGCTTGCCCGGTGTGAGCTGCTGACCAATCCACGCCGTTCACCGGTAGCTGCTGGAAGGTTCAAAATCATTACAAGGCCCCACGCGCGGCAGCGCTGAACGTGTAGATGCCCTCCGAACACTAAAAGAGCCGGAACTGCTTAGCAGAACCGGCTCTTAGTATTAAACGGGGCCGCCACAAGGACGACCCCTAACAGGTGCGTCGCAGAGCTTGCACCTAGCTCTACCAACCACTATGGCTGCGCTCGCCGCTTGAGTCAAGATGCGACCTCCTTGCGGAGAAGAAATTTTCCAAAGTACCTTTGATAATCGGTTGATAACAAAGCGGTCGCACGCCTGAAGAGCAACATTGTGCTCAAGATCCATACCGCAGCGGTTACCCATGTCGACGATGCAATCACACCCAGAAGCGCAATCGTCGGCAATGCAACAGCCTTGGCAAGGTGATGGTCCCGCAGCACACGGTGATCCTTCATAAAGCTGGCCAACTTAGGCATGTCTACGCGAATTTGGGTTCCCATGACGGACGCGTATATTGCCGACATAAGGTTGACATCGGCGAAATAGCTGGTGTGTGCTCTGATAGGCCAAGGACTGAGCGCAGGCAGCACTTCGAGGTTAATGATCGCGTCTCGCCGCTCGGACATTCGTTTCCGAAGTGCCTGCATGGAGGAACTGATTGGATCGAAGCGCGACCATACGTTGTAGATTTTTGTGCGTCCCGCGCCGCCGTCCTGACCGAACGGTGGTAGCGTGATCGAAAGACGTCTTTCTTCAGTGATCCGGTTGTAACGGTGCGAAAAAGTCTGATCGGCTTGGAAGAAGAAGAAGATTAGGTCGAGGGGAGATCCGACCGTGAATACGGAGCAAATCTTGCCTAGAAAGGTTTGGCCGCCACTTCGCCGAATGGCCTTTTCCCTGACGCCTTCTTTCAGCAAGGCTTCGGTTGCAATGCAGGAGCCGAGACTGTGCGACACGATGGTAATGTTGTCGCAGCGCGGATGAGAGGCGATCTTCCTTATGAGCCCTTGAGAATATTTTACGACGCGATCTCGGCTCGCGAACTGGCGCTTGCGCTCGGACTCTAGAGTCCAGGATATGACATCATATACATAAGTTCGCCCCCCCAAATAGATGGGCCAGAGCGTAAGAAGTATCGCTGCGGCTGCGCCCAATGCTTTCGCTGCAAGAGCGCTCTCCGGGGTGGCTGGCAACAGACCCAAATACGCGGGAGCGTGCCAGCCCACGACCATTGATACGGCGCTCGTTGCTGCGCCGACCCCGAAGAGGAACGACAGTCTTCCAAGGTGATACAGGGCGAGATGGCGCACTTCCATCTTCCAGCTATCTAGAGCGGCGAGCAGCCTATTGGTGTCCTGAGGTGCGGACCTCTCTTGGACGAAGGCACGAAACTCTTTGTAACTGCCTTTTGGGTGGAGGTTCCGACTCTCCCAGTTCTCGAAGTCGCGATAAAAACGTTCAAGCTTCTCAAGATGGCCTGGCTTCGGGTAGTGCTCTGACATCTTGAAGAGCGCGAGTAGCCGAATGGCAGGAAATGCGCGCCACCTTGAAAACAAGATCCGCGCCGGGGAAGTTATACGACCTAACATCCAGGTAATGGTGTAAGAGGCTGAGAAAGTTGAGCGCGCTTCTGGCACCCAATAGGCCTCGTAAACTCTTACCGTCCGGGCTACCCTAGGTCGACCATTTCGCGTTATCACGCGTTTGAACTCGACGAAGTGTGTGACTTCTTCGTCGCCGGGGAAAAGCTCCGCCTCGTATTTGAAGCTTCTGGGCTGGCCTACATGAAGCTTGTCTTGCCGTTGGCCATACAAGTCGAAGTGGTCGAGGAATGTGCCAAGCGACACATGCCGCTGAGGGTCGCCCACGCCATGGAAGTAGATTACGGCAGAATGTGAAGATGTCATCTGACCCCCACTTTTTTCGACATCGTTGCACGCTCCGACGGGTGAAACCTTACTGGGCCCGGAGCGAGGCAACGGCGATCGTAAGCGTTTCGGATCTGCACTAAAGCCCCCAAATCATGAGCTCTATTCTCTTCTAGCAGGAGCCCTTGGTCTGATGGCTGACGAGCGAGAAGATAGCAAGGCGTGGTCCGCCACGACGGGTTGCGTTCTTCTCTGTCTCAACACCTACCAGCAGCAAAATTCCAGCCCAGGCCATAAGAAAAATCTCTGATCATCGACGCGCAAATTTTTCATTTGAAAGACGGACAAGGGCGCGAGGCTGCCGAGAGCTATGCTGACTGAGCCGTCGCTCTCTGAATAGCAGACCTGCTGACACCGTAGCGCTTTGCAAGCGAACCAAGAGATACTCCGGCAGCCCTCTCAGAGGCGATCTCAGCGCGTTGAGTGTCTGTCAGGGTACTCGGGCGCCCGAGCTTCTTTCCCTCGCTTCTGGCGCGCCTGAGGCCGGCTTGGGTGCGTTCTATCAGCAGGTCGCGCTCGAACTCCGCGACGGCGTTGAGCACTGTCATGGTCATCTTGCCGGTCGAGCTCGTGAGATCCATGCCACCGAGGATCAGGCAATGGACGTGAACGCCAGCGGCAGCGAGGTGTTCGACGGTGGTCCGTACGTCCATGGCATTGCGACCGAGGCGATCCAACTTCGTGACGATGAGCACGTCGCCTTCCTCGAGGCGATCGACGAGTTTGCAGAACCCCTTACGCTCCATGGCCGGCACTGAGCCCGACACGGTCTCCTCGACGATCCTCTTCGGTTCGACATGGAACCCGGCTGCCGTGATCTCGAGCATCTGGTTCTTGGTAGACTGGTCGGCGGTGCTGACGCGGCAGTACGCGAACGTGCGTGACAATGAGGGCTCCATGTATCGAAAAGGTGGTTCGATACTGAGGGTGTACCGAAAGTAGTGTCAAGGTATTTTTCGATACATCATTGGCGAGGGTATCGAAAACGGTCGTTTTCGAGAGCGTAAGTGGGGAGGTTCCCACCAGGCTGCCTTGACAGCCCGGCGTCTGCACCCGCACAGGCGTTCGCCGTCATCAAGTCAGTCGATGTGGATCTGCGTCTTCGCTCGGAATGACGGTGCCTTAGAGGTGCCTGCAAAAAGTCCCCCATGCGCTTTGCATTGCGGCTGGTCCAAGACATCACGGAGTTCCTTCGATCCCGATGCCGTCCACGAACAAGATGCGTTCTTACCGTCGCCGAAGCTTCTCGGGGCCACGGCGCAAAAAGCCCTCGGTGCGCGAGCTGAACCGACTGATACGCGAGCAGATGAGGCGTGAGCACGATCTACTGCAGCAGCTCGTGCACGATGCTGACAAGAGAAGGGCTGTGAAGCAGGGGATGGGCACGTCGATCGCGCCCTTCACAGTATGGAACGATTTTGACCATACCTCTGCAGCCTTGACAGAGATAGCACCGAGCCACCTTCCTCGCTGGCGCAAGCTCGGTGAGTACATGAAATTCCACCTGCTGTTCCAGATAGCGCTCGAAGCTGGCGGCTACTCCTTCACTGCTCGTGTTCGTCCTGACCTGGAGGCGAAGTGGACGAAGGAAGGCAAGTCTCCGATGGACCGCATCACAAGGGAAATGCGCAAGGCTCTGAACGTGAAAGGGCTAACGGAGCTTGAATATTGCTATGTGGTCGAGACGAAGTCACGGTCGGGGCGCAGCAGGTCGAAGCTACACCTCCATGGCTTCTTGCTGGCCGAGGACCCAATGGTGGCGACTAGATTTAAGGTTGCGATGGAGAGCGCGTTCGCGGTCCATCCATTGGGAAGAGCGGCAGCAGGGATACCGGCGAGGTCAGGCCCAGAAGTTGTCATCGAGCGGTCCTACGACATGGACGACAACAGTGTTCACGGGAGAGGCAGATGGGCCAGCTACATGGCGAAGAACGCGATGAAGTGGGACGAACGCCTCGCTCGCCGCACGTTCATGTCGCAAACCGCTACGCAGACCGCGAAAGAGTTCTGGGCGTTGCTGCGGGAAGAGCCTTTGGCGTGATCCTCTGTGGGCAGTGTCTCAACGCCGATTGGTGTGACCGGCGGCGATCAATGTCGCACAGCCCTCAGCCAAGGCATGCTAGACCCTGTCAGACATGGGGCTGATCCCGCATAATGGGTCACTGAGTTCACTGACTTCATTCCCCAATCCATCCCATCCAGAAGCCACCCGCATCCATGACGACGAGCGCGCATGGTGACCTCATCGACAACAACCGATGAGGAAAGAATGAACCTTGCAGCTTTCGAACTGACCACACGCCCCGGCGAGGCTCCCGTCACCGTCTTCGCGAGAGACGAAGGGCATGCCGAGACCCTTTACAGGAAATGGATGCGATACCACCGCACGCAGGTGACGGTCGATACCGTGCTTACCTATGCCTATCGAGGCCAGCTACTCAAAGCCCGACCACTACTCGCCACCTGTGCGGAGCGAGGTGAAGCTGGTGTGGGGTACTGGGACGAACTCTATTGCGGATGGAGTGTCGAGGACCCCTCCAGCCCCGTAACCGGCGATCTTACTCCCCAGACCGGCACGATCGAGTACTACCGGGTCGACACTGACAAAGGCGACGTCGTGCTGGTGTTCGCTGCGTCACCGGAAGAAGCTACGACCTCGACGCTCGTGTACTTCATGAACGAGTACGGTGAAGCACCAACCTACTGGCAGATGCGTCGACAATCTCGGTGGTCGCTGAATCTCGCGATGGCTGTCCTGCGTGACCAGATGGAGGCCGGCATACGAGGAGTCGCCACTTGGGACAGTGATGAGGGCTGGAGCATCACGGAGCCTGCATACGGCATGGATGTGAGTGAGCTGGGCATCTAGGGTCGAACGTCGAGCCGATGGCGTTGTGTGTTTCGCCATCGGCATCGCATGTGGGGCACCGGTATGCCGCCACCAAGGGTACGGCTGCGTTCCGGGATAGGCGACTGAAGCGCGGCGCTGACAAGATGGAAGTCCTAGGGCGCGGGCGAGTTGATGACCCTGGTGCAACCTATCAGGCGGCCTCCCGCAATACATAGCCTTGCACATTCAGTGAGAACGCCATGTTCAAAAGTGGACAGCTGATCTGGCAGAGCCGGGTTTTCGAACTAGGCTTGCACATTTCTCTGCCAGATCAGACCGCCACTCAACCGCAGGATTTCCGTGAATTCCGGGGAATTACGCACGAAGCGAACTTTGCATTCGCGAAGTGGCGGCGGGTGGACAGGCACTGTCATGGCAGTACCCGTCGTTCTGGACGACTTATTGCCGATACGGGAACGCTCATTCACCGCGCTGCGGCCTAGTCGCTACGTCGCTCACCTAGTCTCATGAGCCTTGGGCTAGGCTTAGGCCCGTTTCCCAAGCGCGGCGCACGTCGGGGAGCGGGTCCTCAGCGGCGGCGCGCTCCCAGGCATCGATCACGCTTGTCGATCCGCGTCCGGCCGCTTTGAGGAGCGCCGCCAGGACCGCCGCTCGGAAACGCGCCAGATATGGTTCGTAGAGCACGTGATCGTGATCGATGTCGGGCGCCGTCTCCTCACGGATGATGTCGAGGGCCGTCAAGACGTCCGCGTCGATGGAGCTCGGCACGCGCTCACGATGCTTCTGGAAGGCGAAGATCAGGAAGCGGAGGCATGCGATGACGGTTCCCGGCCGACGGGCCAGCAGGGTTGTGTTCACTTCGGTCCATATCGCTTGCTCGAACACCGGATCGCTCGCAGGGACGCGGACCAGCTCGTCAAGTGCAATCGCTAGAAGTCTCTCGCTGCCGTCTTTCTTGGACAAGAAGAGCGTCCGCATCTGCGCAAGCCCGTCATCGCCTGACATGATGCCGATGGCGACGAGCGCTGGGATCGCGGGTTCGGTCCTGAGCGGGTGCCGGTCGAGGTTCGCGAGTTCGGCGATCGGCGTCCGGGCGGCGTGCACCCCGATGGACAGCCGAGCCAGGTCAGCAAACGCCGAAGCCGTCTGCTCGATCAGCTCGCCTCGTTTGTCTCCCATGATGTCGGGGTGAGTGGGAGCCGGAGGGTGATGCTCGATGAACCGCCGCAGACGCGCGATCTGCTCGATGAGTTCTTCGCCTTCGAGTGTGAAGCTGTCGCTCGCGAGCAGAGTCGTCAACGCGCCCGACATTATCTTTTCGTCGTCCAGTTCCCCTCCGAGGATCGCACCAGCGATGGCGCCTCTGACATTCACCCCATCCGGTGCCGGCAGCTGGAGGAACGCGCAGGGGTAGTAGGGGGTCATGCCAGGCAGGCCGTTGTTCATATGCAGGGGCTGCCACAGGATCGTGCCGAACCTCTCATCTTGCGCCTCGTCGAGGAGCCCAGCGACCCTCATGGTGTCGAGGCGAACGACGGCGCTCGGCCTCGTTTCCGCAGCCGAGGCGGCGTCGAGGGCGAGTTCGACGGCCTGCGACCACTCCGGGGTTCTCGCGACGTCCTCTCCGAGGCTTCGCACGGCGGAGGCCGGATCAAAGACCTCGCCGTATCCGCTTGGATCGGCGGGGATGGGTGCATCAAAGAGTGGGCGCAGCGCGCTCGGGTCTGGGGTGCCGCCTTGCGCCTCGATCGACCGGTTGATGAGCCTGTGGATCTGATCGGGGATGCCGAGTTGATGGGTGAGTCTCGGGACGCTGGACAGCTTGAGGGCGAGCTGCAGCGCTTCGGGTGCCCGCTCGGGCACCCGGAGGATGAATCGGGAGATCAGATCGGCTGCCACCTTGAGGTGATCTAGCCAGAAAATCCTGTTCGCCGTGGTAGCGATGAGGCGCCCGTGCGCAGCGTTGGCCAGTCGAAGCAGCCTCCCAATCAGCCTGTCTGCGTCTTCTAGATTGGAGGAAGCTATGGTCCCGCGGCCGAACAGCGCTTCGAAGGTCTCCCCTCCCGGTTTCGCGCTCCCGCGCATCAGGGCGTCGACTGCCCCGTTCGGCTCGACGTCGATCAGCCATCGAGCGACGTGCTCCAGCATTTGGGAGCCGACCCCGACGTTCCCAATCTTGGCGGGAAGCCCGGTCTCGTCGAGATACCGTATCGCCCTGAATGCGAGC
>CAXBBB010000101.1:0-7554 GCA_963973615.1 uncultured Rhodothermales bacterium
CTTCGCGAGCAGCAGAAAGCCTCATGCAGAGCGGCGTCGTCGACCGGGACGAGAGTGGCTATCTCATCACCGACCGATTCCTTCGCTTGTGGGTGCGGCTCACGTTTCCGACGTGACGCAGGCCGGATCTGGTTGCAGCGGCTCTGCGGCTTGCGGCTTCAAAAGCTTCCGCGCCATTGCCGACCGCCGCCAATGCCCATCACTGCGCAGCGCTGCGCCACCAAGGCGCGCAGTCGCTCCTGCAACTCCGATGGCAGGAACGAGCGCGCGATCAGCTCTCGCCACCGCGGCAATGCCTCCTCGACCTCCCGAATCACCCGGTTCGCCACGGCCGGCCTGAGCCCGAGCCGCTCCTGGGCGAAGTACTCCACCAGATCCGAGCGCGTCAGCCGGTCGCGCTTGCCTGCCAGCGTGAGCGCTAGCTGCTTCGGGCGGCGAAGCACGATCGTCGTCGCTACGCAGTCGTAGGCGGGCGAGAGCCGCCGCAGACCGTCCGCTTCCGTCACGACCGACAGGTTCTTGAGGTGCAGATCTTCGTCTCCACACAGAAAGGCTACGAGCACGCGCCGGAACAGCTCCACCTTCTCGACGGCCGGAAACGTGGAGAAGCGATCTACCACGCCCGCGGCGCGCTCCATCGACGCGTCGTACTTGGCACTGCGCGGCAGGCCCAGCAGCTGCGCAAAGTCCTCGACGGCCAGCTTGCCGGACCTGCCCACCCGGTCGAAACGGCGCGTAGCGTAGACGAGCGCGCCCGGCCGCGCCGCGTCCTCTTCGGAGCGTGACCAGACGAGCGCGTGGTCAGCCACGCGCACGCCCGCGGCCGCGTTCAGGCGCATCACGAGGTCTTCGCTAGCAGGAAGGTGCGGGTAGGCCGGGTTATCCGGCTTGAGAATCCAGCGTCCACCCGCCGTGACGACCTCGAACTCGCCGGCAGAGGCGCGAAGCACGGCCGACACCTTGGGCTGCACGCCTCCGATCGACATGCGGTCTGCCCTTGCAGCCGCCTCCTGAACGAGCTGGCCTGGCGTGAAGGCGAGCGGCGCCAGGCGGCCGAGTCCCCGCGCGAGGCGCCTCAGTCCCGCTCGCGAGTAGAAACGCTCGCCCGGCAGCAGCGGCTCGTACGTGACAGGACACCGCTCAAGGATCGGGCGCTCAAGGCTGGCGGTGCTCGGGCTCATGTCCTGGCCTCTTGGTTCCTGGCCTCTTGGTAGTCCGGCTGGCCTGCTGGAGCCAGTTCAGCTTCCACCACCGTTACCGCGCCGACCGGATCCTCGCCGACCGAGAGCAGCTGACCGAACAGGTCGTCGCGGTCTAGCTTCGCGCTTCTGAGTAGCGCTTCAAGCTGCCAGCCCTCGGGCAGCAGGCCATCGAAGAAGGCGGGAAAGGACTCGAAACGGTAGGGCTCGGCTCTGACCGGCAAAGCGAGCGAGACCGGCGCGCCCTCGTACCCGATGCGGTAGGAAAGAGCGTAGCCTCCCTCCTGCTCTGCCAGCGTCGCAGCCGCACGCCCGTGGACGAATACGTCCGCCACACGCATCGCTGCGCCGCTGCGGGCCGGGCTGCCCGCCTTCGGGTCACTGGTCTGCATCGGTTCCGAGTCGTTCATCGGGGCGGAGTTGTTCGAGGAAATCGGCGCTGAGCGGGCCACGGGCCGAGAGCGTGACGCTAAGCGCGCCTGCAATTGTGAGCAGCGTCGAGAGCCGCGCCGTGACTTTGCCACCCTCGGCGTCGTAGATGGCCGTCTCGCTCGCGCCGCATAGCTCGGAGAGTGCTCTCCGGGACAGGCCCGCGCGCTCGCGGTGGTAGCGCAGCAGCGCGCCAAGGTGCTCAGCGCTCACGGCACGCTGCTCTATGCCCTGATGGTTTAGTGTCATAGCGGCAATATAGGGGCGCAATCACACTTAACCGCCGCTTATCCTACCCAATTTGCTCCTATGGCGGCAATATGCAATGGAAAAGAATCCGCCGAAGCGCGAGAAGAGGCAGCGCGGTCCTAGAACAGAGAGATCCGAGCAGGCGGCGGGTGAGATGGCTGGCCGCTACTCGCTCACCTCGTCCCACGAGAGGTCGAAGCGGGCGAGGTACTTGCGCAAACGGTCGGCGTCGTTACGGCTCGTGCGGAGCGCGCGCGAGGCGGCAAAGAGCGTCCGTCCCGCTTCCGAGAGCGTCGCCGAGCGGCGGCACACTTCGATGACGGCCCCAAGTTGCGCCTGGTCGAACAGGTCGATCTGAGCCAACCGCTGCTCGCCCAGCAGTTTCTGCAGCACGCCCGGCTCCTGGGCGGCTCCGCGCGACCAGCTTCTGCGAAGCCTGTCCGCTTCCTGCTCCACTTCGCGCACGGTGATGCGCCCGCCCTCGGCCAGCGTCGCCATCCTCGTTGCGGCGGCCGAGAGGTCGCGAAAGCTCCCGCGCCACGTCGCCTGCTCGCTCTGGGCGAAGTGCAGAAAGGCCGATCGCGCCTCCAGGCTCATCGCGACGCGGCGACCCGTCTGCGCCTCGATGCGGGCTAGTTCGTAGTCGAGGTTGGGCGCGATGTCCTCGCGCCGCTCGCTCAGACCTGGCAGGCGAAACGTCCACAGGTCGATGCGGGCCAGCAGGTCTTCGCGAAACCGGCCTTCGGACACGGCCGAGGACAGGTCGCGATTGGTGCCGCAGGCGAGCGAGAACGCGCTCGTCACTTCGCGATCCGAGCCGACGGGCTGGAATCGTTTCTCTTCGAGCGCGCGCAGCAGCATGGCCTGCTCGTCGAGGCCTAGCTCGCCCACTTCGTCGAGAAACAGCATCCCGCCGTCAGCCGCGCGCAGCAGGCCCTCACGCGCGCCTGCGGCTCCGGTGTAGGCGCCCTTGACGTGACCGAAAAGCGCGCTCATCGCGCCGTCACCCCGAAGCGTGGCGCAGTTGACTTCGACGAGCGGCCCGGTCAGCGTGCGGCGCGCTCGGCGCAGCTCGTAGATGCGACGTGCCATCTGGCTCTTGCCCGCGCCCGTCGGCCCGGTCAGCAGAATAGGCGCGCTCGAAGCGAGCGCGACGTGCCCGATCTGCTCGACAATGGTATTGAACTCTGGGTTCTGGGTCGCGATGCCGCTCTTGAGCGCTGCGATGCCCTCTCCGCGCTCGGCTTCGAAGCGCGCCGCGATCTGATCGTAGCGCGACAAGTCGAGATCGATCGTCCGGTAGACGCCCAGACCTCGCGAGCGCGTGTCGGGCGAGGGCGAGGTCTGGATGAGCACGCCCGGCAGGTAGCGCGCCTCGACGAGCAAGAACAGGCTGATCTGCGCCACGTGGGTGCCCGTCGTGATGTGAACAGCATAGCGCTCGCGCTCGGTGTCGAACGGGTAGCCGCGGGCCACGTCGAGCAGCGCGCCGTAGACCTCCTCGAAGTCCCATGGGTCACGCATCGGCACGTGGTGCGCTCGCACCTCGGTTTCGGGCGAGCACGTCGCGATGTCGTCAGTGAGCTGGCCAGCGAGCTGCTCGAACTCAGGCTGATAGATCAGCTCCAGGCGATCCACGAGCAGATCCTCATGCTGGCACAGCGAAAGCGTCGGACGCCACTTTTCCCAACGCGCCGCACTCTTGGGTCCTCCGTCGAGCGTAGGGCCGAGCAAGCTGAAGACGACCAGCGGACGGTTATCCATGACGATACAGGTGTATACATCAATATAATCTGGTATACCGATTCGGCGTTTGCAGTAAAGTGGCCATGCGTGACGAATCACTCCTTGGGATTACGTAAGTACCTACGGGGCAGTGCCTTACACCGAATAGGCTCGCCCACCGTACCGCTTTGGCACGGCGATTGGCTTAGGATGGGCAACCTCAACCCATTTCTACCATGCGCATCGGCACATCGAACGCTCCCAAACTCATCCCGACCGGCGAGGCTACCTCCATCCTGCCCGCTCACGACGCCAAGCTCTCGCCCGTACAGGTCTTCGCCAACCAGGCGATCCGGGACGGCTTCGACGCGGGCTGCCTCGTCCAGGCTCAGAACGCACGCTCAGGTCCCGGCGTGACCGACGTCGTGCTCGGCCCCGACGCGCACTTCGGCTATGGCGCTCCCGTCGGCTGCGTGCTCGCCTCGCCGACGCACATCTATCCCGGCCCGGTCGGCGTCGACATCAAGTGCTCGATGAGCCTGCTCCAGACCGATGTGCCCGAGGAAGCGCTAGCAGACAAGCGCGTCCGCCGCGCGCTCATCAATGCCATCGAGGCGCGCACGCCTACGGGCGCCGGGCGCGGCCAGCGCGACGCGCCCAAGGCACGCCAGTTCGACGAGGAAGCTGGGCGCATGGCGGCCATCGCGGGCGCCTCGCCGAGCGTGCTGGAGCGCTACGGCATCCCGGCGGGCTGGGCGGATCGGTGCGAGGACGCGCAGCACGTGGGCCACAGCGGCACGCACGCCGACCTGGCGCAGCGCCTCGACTACCTGAGCACGACGGGCCGCTTTCCTAAGCTGGGCAGCAAGCTGCGCCAGATCGGCTCGTACGGCGGTGGCAACCACTTCGGCGAGTGCGAGATCGTGCGCGTGCAGCCCGGGCAGGAGCGCGCCGCCGGCGCGTTCGGTCTCCAGGACGGCCATGCCGCGTTCCTGTCGCACTGCGGCTCGCGGGGCTTCGGCTTCCACCTGGCCAACCTGCACTTCGACAGCCTGAAGAAGCACTTCGCCGACTGGTCGATCCCGCTTCCCGCTGGAGACGCGCAGCTGGCCTACGCGCCGCTGGGCTCGCCCGAGGCCGACGCCTACCTCGACGACATGGCGATGGGTGCTAACTTCGCTACGGTCAACCACCTGCTCATCAACGCTCTGGTGCTCGAAGCCTTTCAGGAAGTCCTGCCCGGCACGACCGGCTCGCTCGTCTACTTCATCAGCCACAACATCGCGCGGCAGGAAGTGGTGCGCGGCAACCTGTCGTGGGTGCACCGCAAGGGCGCCACACGGGCGTTTCCCGCAGGCCACCACGGTCTCAAAGAGACGCCGTTCTACGAGACCGGGCATCCGATCCTGCTGCCGGGCAACCCGCAGGCTGGATCGGCCGTCATGGTGGGCCTGCCGGGCGCCGAGGCGAGCCTGTACAGCGTCAACCACGGTGCGGGCCGGCAGATGGGACGCCGCCACGCCTTCCGGGCGCTCGACCAGAAAGAGGTGGACGCGTCGTTCGAGGCGGCCGACATTCTGACCAACACGCGCCACTACCCGCTCGACGAGTCGCCGGCTGCCTACAAGGACTTCGAGCAGGTGCTCGCCTCTGTTGAGACGGCCGGGCTTGCGGCGACCGTGGCGCGGCTCGAAGCCCGGTTCGTGATCAAGGACGCCGACAAGAGCCTCAAAGGAGCGGCCTGATGAAGGATGCTTCCAGCACAGGCAGTGGCACAAAAGCGGCCGGTCACGCTGCTGCGGCCGGTCACGTTGTTGCCCATGGACACGTTGTTGCAGGTGGCCACGTCCGTGTCGACGGGGCTGCGGGCGAGGGCGGCGGGCAGATTCTTCGGAATGCGCTCGCGCTCTCGCTCGCCACGGGCCGCTCGTTCACCATCGAGGGCATCCGCGCGGGACGGGCGAGGCCAGGCCTGCTGCGCCAGCACCTGGCCTGCGTGCGCGCCGCGACCGAAATCGGGCGCGCAGCCGTCGAAGGCGACGTGCTCGGCTCGCGCTCCGTCAGCTTCGCGCCCGCGAGCGTGCATGCGGGCGACTACAGCTTCGCCGTCGGCTCGGCGGGCAGTGCCCTGCTGGTGCTTCAGTCGGTTCTGCTGCCGCTGCTGACCGCGAGCGGATCGTCTCGCGTGACCATAGAGGGCGGCACGCACAACCCGAACGCGCCGACGTTCGAGCACTTCGACCGGGCGCTGCTTCCCGTCCTTCGCCGCATGGGCGCGCGCGTCACGGTGACGCTCGAGCGCCGGGGCTACTTCCCTGCGGGCGGCGGGCGCGTCGTGGCCCAGATCGAAGGCGTAGCCGCACTCCGTCCACTGACGCTTCTCGAGCGTGGCGACGTGCTCACGCGCCGCGTGCTGGCTATGAGCGCCTGCTTGCCTGGCCACATCGTCGAGCGCGAGGCCGAAGAGGTGCGCTCGCGCCTGGACGTGGAAGAGATGGACGTCACGCTGATTCGCGAGAGCGACGCGCCCGGCCCCGGCAACGCCGTCGTGATCGAGATGGAGAGCGCTGCGGCGACCGAAGTCGTCTCCTCGATCGGGCGCCAGGGCCGCAAAGCCGAGAGCGTAGCGCGCGACGCCGCCAGCCAGGCGAAGCGCTACCTCGGGGCAGGCGTGCCCATCGGACTGCACCTGGCCGACCAACTCGTCGTGCCGTTTGCGCTCGCGGGCGGAGGCGCCTTTCGCACGCTGCCGCTCTCGGCCCACACGCTAACGGCCATCGAGACGGCGCGACTGTTTCTGCCTACACGCATCGAGGTGAGCGAATCCGGTATAGCTGCGACGTCAGTTCGGTTTGCGATGACCTAGCCACATCTGGCTCTCGCGCCTAGCCCGTACTGAATCCTCTCTAGCCGCCCGAGGCCTTCTAGAGTACAAATAGTATCCCGCTCGTCACCAAGGACGTGGGCCCAATCGCGATGTTCTGTCCGAGCTGGAAGCCGACTTACTATAGCAGACGCGTCGAGGTAAAGAATTCGCGCCGCCTATCAGATCCGGAGAGCGGTACCGATTCCATGGACGACTACGAGGCATCGCACGCTTCCGTCTTCGCGCCGCTTAGCACTCGCCATCTTTAGAGACCCTCCACATGCCATCAGCTTCTCGAACCACTCTGCATCCACTTCTCGCAGGGTGCCTATCGTTCCCGTGCCTAGACGCATGACGACGAACCTATACCCCCGAACGCTTGCGCCTGTACGCCCTCAGTGGCGAACCAGCTGCGATGCGCTCAACAGACTCGCAGCGTAGTCGGCGTTCCTATGCGACGGCGGCCGAGCTAGCGTCGAGACGGCGTGGCTGCTGAGTCTCACCGCCCACCCAGACTCGGCGTCACGCGCGGACGCAGTGGCGCGGACCGCAGTGGACACCATCCTACCAGGCTAGTCGCATATCGGCCGTGAACGGCTCAGCAGGCCCGACCGTGACCTTGGACCAATCGGGATGCTGCGTGTTGAACAGGTAGTTGCGGTGATCGGCGCCACGGCCAGCGGCACCAACGTCTGCTCGTCGAACCACAGCATGCCCACGCACTACGCCCCCCGGTCACGAACTCATCCGGCCCCTCGCCTGGCAGGCCATCTCGGCGGATGACAAAATCAGCGTAGGCGCTGTCGAAGCCCTGCAGCTGTATCGCGGCACAGATGAGCCCATACCGCGATACAGCTACCGATGGGCCAGCACACTGGAGGCAGTTGCGCAAGCGGTCGGCGCCCTTCGACGGATGGCGTTCGGCCACCAGGCGAGCGGGAAGCCAGCTGCGCGTAGCTCAACCCCGACCAGCTGCCAGCAGGATCGGATAGTAGGGCGAACGTGGAGTGCTGTGCCGCGTGGCGACGCCGACAGCAACTGCGCGACCGAGTCGTTTTGGAGCTACGCTCAGAGGCGGCTGATCCG
>CAXBBB010000102.1:0-7512 GCA_963973615.1 uncultured Rhodothermales bacterium
GTCCAGGTCAAACGGCTTGGGCAGGGAGTCATGGACGCCATCGCGCAAGGCTTCGTTTCGGCTTTCACCATCCACCTTGGCCGTCAGAAAGATGAACGGGATGATGCGCGTCGACGGATCTTCTGAGAGCGCCCGACGCAGCGCATAGCCGTCCATGAGCGGCATCATGATGTCCGACACGATCAGATCGGGGATCGCCTCATGGACCATCTCCAGAGCCTCGCGCCCGTTGGTAGCCACGCGCACGTCGAACAGTTTGCTAAGCCGGTAGACAAGAAGGCGCCGTAGCGTGATCTCATCTTCGACGACTAAAATGGAATGGCGAGACATCGGTCACCTCCTTCGTCGAGAACGTGAAACGAGAGTGTGTTGCCTTCCTTAGTGCGCGTATACAGCAAATCCGTGGTACACGCGAAAACCATGAGCAGGCCCATTCCACGTTCGGGAAGGGGCGAAAGCTGCGCCCGCCGCGCGTCGACCTGCTCGTCGACATCGAACCCTTTGCTGGAATCCCAGATCGTACAGCTGAAGCCGTCGCTCTCCCGGGTGATCGTAGCACCCACCAGAACCCTACGCCCACTGAAATCGGCGTGTTGTACCAGATTAGCGAGCCACTCATGAGTCGCCAGTTGGACGTGCAGCAACGTCTCGACATGATCCGGCCACTTCACCATCAGGTCAGACAATCGCGCATGCGTCTGCTCAATGACAACATCTAGATTGTCGAACGTGAGCGTCGCAGTAGCCTCCATCGAGCCGGTGATAGACGATATATCGGGGCCGTTCGGCACAGGGTCAGGCAACCGGAATCAGCGAGGCACGAGCCTCATCGACCGTGGCAAACTGCTTGAACACTTTGTATGTCCGTGTAAGCTGAACGACGACCTGGACAGGACGCGAAACCGATGCAAACACGACTTGCCCGCCGTCGGGCGAAACCTGCCGATAGATCGAGAAGATGGACCCTAAGCCGGTCGAGTCGAGGATGCCGGTGCCGGTGAAGTCAAGAACGAAGTGCCGCGTGCCGTCCTGCACGAGATTCTGGCACATCGTCTTAAACTCGGGAGCGCTGCGAAAGTCGAGCGCTTTTCCGATGACAATCGAGACGATGCCATCACCGAGCGGTTCTGCCTGTAAGGACATAGACGAGTTGGAGTAGGGAGAAGGGAGTTCCATCCGTAAAGTAGGGACGCGACGCGCGACGTTTGGGCAGGTACTCCCTACCCAGCAAACCGCTTGCCAAGATCCAATAGTGCATAGGTCGGAGCAAAGAGCGAGTATGAGGAAACGATTGCCGCACGCTGGAGGTGTGACAGCAACTTTTTCTCACGCTACTCCTCAGCCGTCACGGTAAAATAGCCGACGACTGCCGGCATCACGTCCAGATCCCGAATGACGAGCGAAGAGGGAAACTGAATGGTAGGACGAATGAAATTGGTGTCGTCGGCGCGCAATGAGTCGTAATCAACCGTCGCGCGGATAAACTGGGAGTCCATCGCTCGACTGTAGTGGCTCAAGAGCACGCGAAACCGCAGACGAACCGTTGGCGGATCCAGGGTGACGACGCGCTCACTTGTCGGAGCGCCCACCACCTGAACCTCAACGTCACGCTCCGCTCCGGTAAAAGCCCCGACTGGCACGACGACATCGACTTCCTTCGCGCTTAACCGGACCAGATTCGAAAGCGTATCTGACAGCTCAACCGTGACCTCGACAGTATCGGTTAACCGACGATAGGGTCCGATGCGCTTGGTAGGCCAGTGCGCCAGTCGCTCTACGATTTCGCTTGCTCCCGTGACGGTAACCGAGTCCGGAGACATGCGAATCGCGCCTGCCACATCATAGGTTTCGTTAAACGAGAGGTCGAGCGTAGGTCGAATCGGTAGCCGGACGGTACTGCTTTCTCCAGAGCGCAGTTCGACGACCGGAGGAGAAAACGACAAAATGTCGACGTTTCCGGGGAGGTCGAAGCGAAGATCGCTCATCTCGACGCGGTCGTCGGTTGCCTGAATCGGCAGCGAGGGACGGTCGTAGAACAACTCGAGCAGGTCGAACCCTTCGCCCCGCAGAGAAACCCTCACCCGAGCGGGCGGCGCTTCGATGAGCGCCTTCCCGATAGGTAGCCCAATAACTTCTATGGGCACGTCGATCTCGGCGGTTTGGTTGTCCGAGAGCGTGAGCAGCGACCAGATCAGCAGCGAAGCGAGCACGCACAACGTGGCCGCAAGCCAAGGCCGAGCGATTTCGTCGCGCTGATCGGCGGCGCCCCGTAGGGATACGCGCAACCGCTGGAGAAAGCGGGCCATTCGGGGTAGAACGGCCATCGGGCTAGCTCCGTTCGAGCAGGGCGATCAACTCGTCCTTGGTAGCACGCGAGATGGTGCGCCCCGCCACGTCGTCAAGATCCTCTCGTTCGCGCGCGCGGGCACGCAATTCGCGTACAGTCAAGTCATTCAGATCGCCGCTGTCATCCGAGGCCGACGAAGGTTCGGACCGAGGTGCTGTGACGCAGTCGAGCATCGACTCGACGAGTCCTTCCCCCGGACGGGGAATCACACGCGACGATAGGACGATACCTACGCGCTCGGCGGCGGCACGTCCGGCGTCGACAGACGCCTGGACTGCGGCTACGTCGCCGACGACTGCGATCGTGATCAAGGCGGCGTTGGTTTTGGTACGCGACACCATCCGCACGTGCGACGCTTTGAGCATCGCGTCGGCAGCTTCAATCGCGGCGACCAAACCGCGCGTCTCGACCATGCCGAGCGCTAGCGAGTCGTAAGGGCCAGCCACGTCAGGCGCCCGGCAGGACGTTCTCGACGTCTGCGTGCGGACGCGGGATCACGTGGACCGACACCAGCTCGCCGACGCGTTCGGCAGCAGCAGCACCGGCATCGGTTGACGCCTTGACTGCGCCGACATCTCCGCGCACCATGACGGTCACGTATCCGCCACCGATCTGTTCTTTTCCAATCAGGCGCACGCGAGCGGCCTTGACCATCGCGTCGGCGGCTTCGATGGCTCCGATGAGTCCTTTAGTCTCGACCATGCCGAGCGCGGTTCCGTAATCTGATTCTGCCATGTGTGCGGTGTGCTGAGAAGTGGAGGAAAAAGCCCTTTCGTTAGAGCTATAAGGTAGGCCCCGCCCAAGCCACAAGTCAACGCCGTCTGCGCTGTTCGATCCGATTGCGTACCAGATCGGCTCCACGCATCACCTCTGACCACGCGTAGACGCGCACCAGCAGGACTCCGAACGGATACAGCGCCATCAGTCCGGCCAGAGCAGCCAGACGAGGCACCAGCGCCCACTCCAGGACCGGGCGCGATGCGGCATACAGCAGACAGACGACGAGCACCACACCTCCAAGATGCTCCCACCGAAACCGAATGCCTTCGCTCTGCTGCGCTGCCACGCCCGCCCCTACTGCGAGTACCGTGTAGGAGACCAGCGTCGCCAGGGACGCCCCCATCGCCCCCATCGTGGGAATCAGCACGACGTTGAGGCCGAGATTGAGCAGAGCCGACGTCACGACTACCAGACTGATCGTGCGCGTTTTCTCCCTAGCGAGCAAGATGTTGGAGGCAATGATGAACAGTCCATAGCCAACCAGTCCGAGCGCCAGGGGGAAGACGTACGGCTCGGCGGCCAACAATGCTTGCCCGTCCTTGTCGAGAAGAAGCGCCAGCGCGTCGCCCGCAAACAGACTCAAACCCAGAGCAAAGCCCCCCCCGAAGACGACGTAATGCCGAAACGTGCGACGATGTAAGGCTCCTCCACCGGTTGCCCCATGCTCCTTGAGGCCAATCGCGTTGAACGCCGACTGAAAGCCCTGTACGACAATCACGTTGAGCACGCCCGCCAATTTAGCGGCCATGTCGTAGATGCTCAGCGTGATCGCAGGGGCAAGCTCCTCCATCAAGAGTCGATCGCCAGCGTACAGGAAGGGGATAGCGAGGCTGTTGATCATCAGCGGCGCCGAATAGCGCACCATCCGCCTGAACACGCCCAAATCGATGCGCCAGGTTGTGGTAGCGAGCAGGTAGCTGTTCATCACAAGCGCTCCTGCTGCTCCTGCCAGGGCCAAAGCCCAGAGCGCTCCCTCCAGCCCCTTCCCCAGCCAGACGACGAGCACGATGTTGGCTCCGATGACGACAGCAAAACGGCTCAGCAGCGTGGCGCTGTAAAACACGACGCGCTCGCGGATCTGCGCCAAAACGTATCCCAAGTGCGACAACGCTTCGAATGCCGTCGCCAGCACAACGGCAAGTCCGAGCGACCCATACAGACCAGGGTCGACGCCCGCAGTCTCGTTATCGAAGAGCCATGCACCGATAGCCTCTGCTTGCCAGATGCAGACGCCGCCCACAGTCACGACCAATCCAAGCACGAAAGCAAACGTCGTAAACGCCGCCGCATCGCGATCCGGATCGCGCGTCGTCGACAGGATGTGCATTAGTGCAAGCGGCAAAGACAGCGTCAGAATCGGCCCCCCGATGCCCACGACGGCCGTCAGGATCGCAATCAGACCGTATTGATCGGTCGGGATCAGGGTCGGGTCCATCTGGATTTTGACGAGGAAAAGCCCAGCGGCTTTGGACAGGCCGTTGGCGACCGTGTATAGCATGCTCTGCCACGCCAACCGCTTGAACGCATTGCCCGACCCTGATCGCGAAGTCTGTAAACCGTCGCTCACGATGCCGCTAGTTGCTGCAGCGAGGACACGAGCCTCTCCTTCCGTGCGGAAAACCGGTACCCGTCGGCCACCCGAGCACGGGCCTGAGAACGACGCTCGTCCGCATACGCCAGCGCGCGCACGACAGCGCCAGCGATTTCAGCTGGAGCGGGGCGCTCGACCAGTTCTCCGATGCCGGGGATCAACTGGGGTAGTCCACCCACCGGGCTTCCGACGGGAATGCACCCGCATAGCATCGCTTCGGCGACGACCAGAGGCAAGCCACCTTCCGATCGCGACGGATGCAGGATGACGGAAGCCTCCCGAAACGCTTGCCCCAGCGCTTCCCGTCCCATTGCAGGCTCCCAGGTCACATTGGGAAGCGTGGGGAGTTCACGCACTAAATCAGGTGCGATGCCCACTACGCGAAATGGCAGACCGGGAAGGAGGCGAGCGACATCGACAAGCACGTCGAGACCTTTCAGCCGCAACGTCCGCTCGTTGCCACACAGCGCAGCCGCGATCACACTCGGCGCACGAACATCGGCTCCTGCCTCCCAACGCGAGGCATCCAGTCCAGGAGGCACGACCTGGATCGGTGTCTGAAGATTGGGCACGTGGGCGCGGACTCCGTTTCGCAACACACGCGGCCACTCAGCGAACGTGTTTCTGTGCTCGACCAGCGAGGGTGTCACCGGCAGGAGCAGCGACGCATGGCGCACGACGTACCGAACCAGCGGCGCCCGCCAACGACTCAGCAGCGCGCCGTACCCCAGACTCGGCACCACGTTGACGTCGGTGCCGCTCAGCACGACGGCAGTCGGCACGCCCGCCCTGCGCGCCATCGTGACCGGAAGCGCCATGTGATGATCGGCGAACCAGCCTAGCACAACGCTGGCACCGGGCAACTCCCTTCGCAGCCAGTCCAGCTGTCCCTTCCATAGCCGAACCAGTCCGGCCACCGACCGCGCCTGGGTAGCGTCGAAGTGAAACGGCCGCACGTCGAAATCATCGCCAAGCAGTTCCATATCGTCGCGGACGAAACTCGACGGGCTGAGGTAGGAGAACAGCAGGATCGGCTTGCTCACGACCACGCCTCGATCAAGAGGCGGGCGATGCGCTCGGGAGCGCCCGCCGACGGCAAGTCGCTTTGATCCGCCGACGGCTGCTCCGCCAGCGCCCGTGCGATGCGGTTTGCAGCGTCCGGTAGCGCTGGATCGACGAGTCGATTCCATCCACCGATCAGCGTGTGACGCCACTCGGTCGTATCGCGCAGGGTGACGCAGGGCGTCTGGAGCCAAAACGCTTCGCGCTGGATCCCCCCTGAGTCCGTCGCGACGACGCTCGCGTTGCGGACGAGCGTGAGCATCGCCAGATACGACTGCGGCGGCAATAGGGTAACCGAAGGCGGCACGGTCAATTTACCCGATTGGATGCGTGCCGACGTTCTCGGATGAGTAGGGAGCACGACCGGCAGACCGCATGCGCCCAGTCCCTCGAGAATGTCCTGCAGACGGTCGGGGGCATCGGTGTTGGACGGGCGGTGAACCGTGCCGACAGCGTAGGATGCGGACGCGTGTCCGATCAGGGTTTCGAGTGGGTGCTGCTGGGTCGCCCGCTGGGACGAGCGCAGCGTGGCATCGTACATCACGTCGCCCACGACGTGTACACCCGACGCACCCCTCTCCGCCGCCAGGTTCGTGCGCGCCTGATCGTCGGGGCAAAAGAGCAGGTCGGAAACGGCATCCGTAACGACCCGGTTGACCTCCTCGGGCATCTTTCGGTCGAACGACCTCACGCCTGCCTCGACGTGCGCAAGAGGTATGTGCATCTTACTCGCCACGAGAGCCGCGGCGAGGGTCGAGTTGGTGTCGCCGTAGACGAGCATGCCACTGGCCGGTCGCCCCGCCTCCCGTTCGGCGATCAACCACGCTTCGAGCCGTTCCATCATCGCACCCGTCTGTGCTCCGTGCCGCCCGCTGCCCACGCCGAGGTTGACTGCCGGTGCGGCAAGGCCCAACTCGTCGAAGAATGCGCCGCTCATTTCGGCATCGTAGTGCTGTCCGGTATGGACGATGCGCTCGGCAGCGCCCACCTGAGCCAAAGCTTGCGAGACGACCGCAGCTTTGACGAACTGAGGCCGCGCGCCGACGACGGTTACGAGAGAGAGCGGTTCAGCCAATACTACCTCTCACCTATTCAGACGCCGCAACCAACTCGCCTTTCTCTTCCTCAGCCTCGCGGCGCCGCCACGCCAGTACGAGCAGAGCCAGAATTGTCAGGTAGACGATGGCCGACGATGCGGCGGAAATAGCGAAACTCGTTTTGAACATCGCCGGCTCGAAGCGCATGACAACCTCGCTCGCTCCCCTCGGCACCTGAATGCCGCGCAAGAGGTGATCGACGCGGAGGATCGGCGTCTCTTCTCCGTCGACATACGCCTTCCATCCAGCGGGATAGTAGATTTCGCTCGCGACCAGCAGGCGCGGGGCATCGGTGTCGACCGAATAAGTAATTTCGTCAGGTGTAAAGCGCATGATGTCTACGGACGCCGTAGACGATGAATCAATGGGCGTCGTGGTGGCCGTTACGCCCTCTTCGACCAGCGCGATGCGGCTCGGGTCGAACGTCTGCTCGTGGACGCGAGACCAGACGGCTTCCTCATCCGGCAGCGTTTCAACCTCCCCGACGAAGTAAGCACGCGGAGGGGCGTTCGGGTCGCGGAGCACGAGAGCGTTTGTCTTGTCACCCTGATACACGACTTCGTAGCCGGGAAGCGGTTGAGGCGCAACGACGTAGCGGACTCCGAGCAAACGCAACCCGTTGACCGACACGCCGC
>CAXBBB010000103.1:0-7486 GCA_963973615.1 uncultured Rhodothermales bacterium
ACGCGCTGCGCAGTAAAAAGAAGAAGCGCAAGAAGCTGAAGTTCGACCCGAACGAGGTGCTGACGCGCCTGCGTCTCGAAATTACGGCTCAGCAGGAGCGGTTGGGCGCGGTCTTGCGCGACGACCTGTTTCCGGGACTGGAAGCAGCGGGCGTCCACCTGGTCCCGTTCGAGACGTTCACCGAAGCCGACATTGCGTGGAGCCGGGCGTGGTACCGCAGGGAGGGCCACAAACACGTCGAGGCCGCCGTCCTGACCGAGCCGGACGCGCCGCCGCCCTTCCTGACGCATCACGCGCTGTATCTGGCGACCGAACTTCACGGCCCCGCCGCCGATCCGATCACGGGCCCTCCCTTAGGCATCGTCTCGATTCCCGACGACGAGTTGGGTCGGTGGGTCGAATTGCCGTCCGACCCGGCGCAACCGGGCCTACGCATTGCCTACGTCGACGACGCGTTGCAGGCAGCGCTCGACCTGGTCTTCCCCGACGCCACGATTGCGGGCGCCTATGCGCTCAAAGTGTCACGCGACGCTGATCTGTACATCGACGCGTGTCGCGACGAAGCGCTGGGCGACGAGTTCGGCAAGCGCTTGCGCAAGTCGATTCTGAGCGGACTGGACAAGCGCGATCAGGGCGTTCCGTCGCGGCTGCTCTACGACCGGGCGATGCCTGCCGAGTTGCTCCAGCGTGTCCAGCTGCGCTTCGGCTTCGACGCGCACGACCTGGTCCCGGGCGGACGACACCACAACCTGAGCGACTTTTTCGCCCTACCCAAGCCGCCCGACTCAAGCGGCCTCACGTTCGAGCCGCAACCGCCGCTTGCGCACCCCGATCTCCAGTTGACGGGCGACGACCTGTTCGACGCGATCAAGACGCGCGATCACCTGCTCCACCTGCCGTACCAGCAGTACGCGCCCGTCCTGAAGCTGCTCGACACTGCCGCCGACGACCCCAACGTGCAGCGCATCTGCGTAACGCTCTACCGCGTCGCCGAAGATTCAGGGATCTGCCACGCGCTCGTCCGAGCCGCCGAGAACGGCAAGCAAGTCCGCGTCGTCGTCGAACTCAAGGCGCGCTTCGACGAGGCGCATAACCTGGAGTGGGCCGAGCGATTGGAAGCGGCTGGCGTCCGCGTGCTCTATACGTCGTGTGAGTTGAAGGTCCACGCCAAACTGGTCCTCATCACCCGCCGCGAACCCGACGCCCCGCTCGACGGACTCCGCCGCTACGCCATCCTGTCGACGGGCAACTTCAACGAGAAGACCGCCCGCGTCTACGGCGACATGGTCCTGTTCACGTCCGATAGCCGACTGACGCGCGAGGTAGAAGGCGTGTTTGCGGGGCTGGAGGATCAGGTGCCCAAGGCGCCGTTCGAGCACCTGCTCGTCGCTCCTAACTTCTTGCGGAAGCGGATCTATAGCCTGATCGACCTCGAAATCGCCCGAGCGCGGCGTGGCGAACCGGCAGCGCTGTATTTCAAGATGAACGCGCTCGAAGACTCCAAGATGATCAAGCGCCTGTACAAGGCGAGCAGGGCGGGCGTGCGCATCCGCCTGATGGTGCGGGGCATCTGCCGACTCATCGCAGGTATTCCCGGGATGAGCGACACCATCGAAGTGCGGTCTATCGTCGGGCGTTATCTCGAACACACGCGGGCGTACTGGTTCTACAACGGCGGCGAACCGCTGCTCTACTTGGGATCCGCAGACCTGATGCGACGCAATCTCAAACGACGCGTCGAAGTCGTCTTTCCCATTCTCGACACCAGCCTGCGGCGCGAGATCCAGGCGTTTATGCAGGTGCAGTGGGCCGACAACCAGAAAGCCCGAGTCCTCGACGATACCGGTGAAAACCGGTTCGTCCGCCCTCTTCCCGACGCCCCGACCGTCAACGCCCAGGACGCCTGGTACCATCACCTCGCCGGGACACAAGCGCTGCCCGAGTTGGAGCCCATCGCAGAGTGGCCGCCGCGCGAGACGCCCGTTCCGACGACGTGGCTCGCCCCCGAGTCGGCGCCTGCTCGTGCAGCAGAGAGCGCTGGCCCGCATCCGCCCACGCTCGAAACGCCCGCGCCTCCGCCACCGCCTGCTGCCCCCCCTACCCCGGCGGCGCCCAAGAAGAAGCGTAAGCCCAAGAAGCGAGAAAAGACGCCCGTGCCCGATCACTACCCCAATGCCATCGCCGTAGCGAGCGACAAGCGGCCCAATACAGCGTTCCTGGACGACCTATTACCCGCCTGGTTGCGTAGCGTGCGAGGAGTCTTGCTGCTAATCGGCGGGCTTGCGCTGCTGTTCTTCCTTCCGCTGCTGGCTTCTCAGTGCGGCAGCATCGACAGTTCGACGGCTCCAGTTGCACCTGCGGACTCCTCTACCACTACTCTCGACGGAACCGCGCGCTACGATTTGACGCGTCCTACGTATGTGCTGGACCTGAACAACGAACTGGCTGAAATCTCTGGCATCACCGTCTTAGGCGACAGCTTGCTGGGTGCTATTCAGGACGAAGACGGCAAGCTCTATGGCCTGGACGCAACTACGGGGCGCCTGCTCTGGGAGCGAAAATTCGGTAGCCGAGGAGACTACGAAGACGTCACCCTGCTCGACTCGTCTGTGTACGTGCTCCGAAGCGACGGCGATGTGTTTCGCCTAGACGATTGGACGGCAGCCGAGACGGGTACCACCAAGTTCGAGACCCGCCTCAAAAAGGGCTGCGATGCCGAGGGAATGGTACCGATTCCCGGCACCCGCCAATTACTGATCGCGTGCAAAGAAGAGCCAGGATCCGGCCGAGAACGCGTTCGTGCGCTGTTTCGCTTCGACCCGGCAACGGGTGAAGTCGCCGAAGATCCGGCTTACCTGCTCAACCGTGATGCGATCGGCGCGTTACTCCGGGGCGGATACGAGCGCGACTTCACCGCCCGTTTGCAGCAGACGTTCAACCTCGACGCGTTCAAGCCGTCGGCGCTGGCGTATCACCCGGACGACGGTGCGCTCTTCGTCCTGTCGTCGCGTCCGCCCTCTGTCGCTGTGTTTGAGCCCTCGGGAGAGTTGCGCAACGCCGCCATCTTGCCCACCAACATTCTGCCGCAGCCCGAAGGCATGGCCTTCTTGCCCGACGGCACCCTCTTGATCACGACCGAAGCCGCCGGAAACGTCGCGCGGCTCGTCCACTTTGCGCCGCAGCGCTGACCGTTTTTTTCCTCTCCATGCGCTTTCGCCTACCGTTTGCCCTCCTCGTCCTGACGCTGATGTCGGGATGTGTTTCGTCGGGCTACTTCTACGTCCACCCTGACGCCGAGCCCAACCCTACCCCCTCGCTCCCCACAACGGAAGAGTCCTACCGTGTTCTCCTGATCGGCGATACCGGCACGCCCGTAATGGACGGGACCGACCCGGTACTGGCACTGCTCGAATCGCGGGTCATGCGCGCCGGTGCCAACAGCGCCACCGTCTTTCTGGGCGACAATCTCTATCCTGACGGTCTCCACCCGGTCGGGCACCGGGATCGTGAGCGGATGGAAAGCAAGCTCGATGTCCAACTCGCCGTCTTCGACGACTACGAGGGCCGCGTGTTTTTCATACCCGGCAACCACGACTGGCAGCACAGCGGACCGCAAGGCATCGCGTATCTGCGCCGGGAAGAGCAATACATAGAAGCGGCGCTTGATCAGGGCGATTCGTTTCTCCCGTCAGACGGCTTCCCCGGTCCTATCGCCGTAGAACTGACCGACGACATCACACTCGTCGCCGTCGACACGCAGTGGTGGCTCCATCCCTATGCCCGGCCGACCGGTGACACCGGCGAATACGTTGTGCGCGATAACGGCGACGTCCTCGTCGAGATGGAAGAAGTGCTCTCCAGGTATGAGGACACCAAAATCCTTGTCGTCGGTCACCACCCGCTCAAGTCGAGCGGACGACATGCGGGCGTCTTTCCGCCTAGCGAGCACTTCTTCCCCCTGACGCACCTGTTCGACGGGCCAGCGGGCTACGTGCCTCTTCCGGGCATCGGTTCGCTGGCGCTGTTCTACAACCGCATCATCGGTCTGTCGCGGCAGGACGTGGCGCACCCCGACTACGAGGCGATGCGTCGCTCGTTTCTCGACCTGTTCAGCGACTACGAAGACCTGGTCTATGCTGCGGGTCACGAGCACAACTTGCAGTACTACACCCAGACTGGCCGCGAGGGATTGCAGCACCTGCTCGTCAGCGGCAGTGGTTCGTATCACGAATATGTGCGCGGCGGCGGAGACGCACTCTTCACGGCAGCACAGCAGGGCCTGATGGAGATGGTCTACTACGAAGACGGCTCGGTCTGGATGGAAGTCTTCACGGTCGATGCCGGAGCCGACTCGCCGATCTACCGCGCGCTGATTTCGGGTGTCGAAAAGGCAAGCACTGAGGATACCCCCGCCGAACGCGCCCTCGCCGTACGTCCGACGTTTGTCGACTCGACCGTACGCGTGCCCATCAACACGGACTACCGAGGGGGCAAGATTCGCCGGGCGGTCATCGGTGACGTATGGCGAAACGCATGGACGCAGCCCGTAGAGTTATCCGTCTTCGACTTGTCGACCGAGCAAGGAGGACTCGAAATCATCAGTCAGGGCGGCGGATTGCAGACGCGTTCGCTCCGCCTGCAAAAGCCCGGAACGGATCGCCAATTCGTGCTTCGTAGCGTCGACAAGTTTCCTGCCGAGATGCTTCCGACGGCGCTGCGCTATGGCATCGCCGTCGATGTGGCTGAGGAGATGACGACGGCCATTCATCCGTTCGGCGCGCTCATCGCTGCTGATTTGGCCGAATCGGCTGGCGTCTACCACACGAACCCACGCATCGTCTACCTGCCGGACGACCCCATGCTGGGCCGCTATCGAGAGGATTATGCCAACCGCGTCATGCTCTTCGAGGAGCGACCGGACGAGGACTGGTCGGATGCCGACTTCTTCGGCAACAGCGAGAACATCATCGGCTCGAACAAACTGTACCAGGAAATCGAGGACGACAACGACCACCGCGTCGACCAGCACGCGTTTCTGCGCGCCCGTCTGCTCGACCTGCTCATCGGCGACTGGGACCGGCACCGTGATCAGTGGCGCTGGGCCAGTTTCGAGCCGTTCGAACTGGACTCGACGTTGACCGGCGACGCGCGTACGCAGGGTAAGATCTATCGCCCCATCCCGCGCGACCGCGACTGGGCGTTCAACGACCGCGACGGCCTCGCCTTTCGCGTGTCTCGCCCCTTCGTCGACAAGACGAGCGGCCTGCAGGAAGACTATGGCAAGATCTCGAGCATGACGATCAACGGAACGCTGCTCGACCAGCGGTTCCTCAACGAACTCAGCCGCGAGGAGTGGATGGCTATCGCCAACCAGATGAAAGCCGACCTGTCGGATGAAGCGCTGATGAGCGCGGTCCGCACGCTTCCGCCCGAGGTCTACGCCGACGACGCCGAAGTCATCTACGAGCGCCTGCGCGGACGCCGCGACAAGCTCGACCGTGTTGCACTCAAGTTCTATGAAACACGTGCCAAACGGGTCGACATCGCAGGAAGCCACAAGCACGAGCGGTTTGAGGTCACCCGCCGAGGCGACGAGACGGAGGTCAGGATAATCAAAACGAAGAACGACGGCGAAGTCGTCGATACGGTGTATCACCGCGTCTTCCATAGAGACGAAACAGAAGAACTTCGTCTCTATGGCTTTGATGGCAACGACCAGTTCATAGTACGTGGGCACGTCACCAGAGGACCGAAACTGCGTCTGATCGGTGGATCGGGGGACGATCTGTTCGACACCCAAGACACTGTCACGGGCTTTCAAACAAGCACTATTGCGTATGACGTCAAAGGCACGAATGGGGGTCGTGAGTCCGAGTGGAAACTGGGGTCTGAAGCCCGTTTCGAGTCGTCGGAGCGCTACCCGGAACTGTCGCAGACCATCTTGCCACAGAAGTTCGATAACACAACCCCACTCCTCTTCTTCTCTCGCACCGCCGACGACGGTCTGTTCCTGGGTGGAGGCTACCGGATTGTGCGACAAGGCTTCCTCAAGGAACCGTACAGCAGTCGCCAAACGATTCGGGCCAATGCGTCGATCAAGACGGGCGCCGTCAATGCCGTCTACAACGGCCACTTTACCCACGTACTCGGCCCCTGGGGGATGGAAGTCGATGCCAGCTATCGTTCGCCGCTCACCAACCGCAACTTCTTCGGCTACGGCAACGACGTGCGCATCGACGATCCAAATGATCGCATCTACCGTAACCGGACGACGGGGGCGTTCTTCGGCATGTCGGGCAGGCGAAATCTGCCGAGCGATTCGTACGTCACGTTCGGTCCGTTCGTACAGCACACCAACGTCGACGAAGAACCTGGTCGCTTCATCCTGTCGCCCAATGCGGGTATTCCAGCTGACGATCTAGACCCTCAGACGCATGTTGGCCTCCGCAACACGATCCACATCGACAGCCAGGACAACCCCGCCGTCCCCAAACGGGGATTCGACATCGACCTCTATGCTGAGTCACTGTTTGGGGTCAACTCGAACTCAGATGATTTCGTCCGCTTCCGGGGCGACTTTGCCAGTTACCTGACTCCCTTCTCGGCAACGTGGCTCACGCTTGCTCCTCGCTTCGGTGGGCAGACGGTTATAGGCGACTACCCGTTCTGGGCTGCAAGTACGCTAGGAGCCGGGCCCCTGCGCGGCTACCGCTCCGACCGTTTCGCCGGGCGCACGAGCATCTATACCAACATGGAAGCGCGTGTCCGCCTAAGCCGCTTTTCCGGCTACGCGGGCTATGGCGAGTGGGGTGTTCTAGGCTTTCTCGACAGCGGACGCGTCTTCGCCGACGACATGTCGTCTCGCACGTGGCACACCGGCTACGGCGGCGGCCTTTGGCTCAACGCCTTGGACCGCGTCGTTCTGACGGCCCAGTTCGCTGCATCCAAAGAAGATCGCCTGTTTAGTTTCGGTGTCGGCTGGCACCACTAATCTCGCCTGCCAACCGCTCCGCTCTACGATTTAGCTATGACCCCAACGCCCCCCTCCCCCCTGCCTGTTCAGGCCCCGAAGCCGACACCTCCGCCTGTCGCTCCGCCCAACTCCAAGAAGAGCAAAAAGAAGAAAAAGAGCAAGGGCAAACTGGGTTCGAAGCGAGGCATAGAGACCATGTTTCGGACGCAGTATCCGATGCACGTCGACCTGTCGTCGCTCGCCGATGCCAAGGCCAACATCATGATTTCGATCAACGGTATCATGGTCTCTATCCTGCTGGCGTCGATCAGCCCGAAGATCGACTCCAACCCGTGGCTGATCTTTCCGACGTCGACGCTGCTGGTGGGCTGCTTGATCTCGCTCGTGTTCGCGATTCTAGCCGCTCTGCCCCGTGTCAACCGGCACGAGATCTCGCTCGCCGATGTGCGCGAGGAGCGGGCGAACATCCTGTTCTTCGGCAACTTCACCCGGCTGAGCAAGCGCGCGTATCTG
>CAXBBB010000104.1:0-7484 GCA_963973615.1 uncultured Rhodothermales bacterium
CGGCGAGAACGAAACCGTCGAGGTCGGCAGCCGGACGTACACGTCCAGCGATGTGGGCCAGGTTGATGCCGACATCAAATTGGGTTCTTCGGTCGCTCCCTATGTATCACTCGGCATCGGCAACGCGCTCTCACGCCGCGTCGGATCCGTGGGCGAAATCGGTGTCATGTACCAGGGAGCGCCCACCGTCGAGCTTACCGGAACGAAACTGATCGCCCCCACAGCGGCTCCCGATCAAGAGGCGACGCTGGAAAGCAACCTCGAAGAGTATCAATTCTACCCCGTTATCTCGCTCGGCTTCTCGGTCCGCCTGTTTTAACCAATCTTTACCCCTCTATTTACCCTCTCAGTTATGCGTATACCCCGCGTTATTCTCCTTGCCCTCCTGTTCGCTGTCGCAGGACTGACAGCGTGTGAGTTCTCCGATCCGCTCGAAGGCTTCGAACTCCGCTTTGCTGTTGAAGACACCGACGTCGACCTAGGTGCCGGTATTGCCACCCAGGTCAGACCCGGTGAGGCCACGATACAGAGCGAATCGATCGACAACTCGCTCAGCAACGACATCAAGGGCGTCAACTCGATTACGAATCTCAAGCTAGCGCCTAACATGTTCACCTTCACGGCAGGAACGTCAGGCAAGTCATCGGCACCTTCGGGCGTCATCCGCGGCTTCCTGACGCTTGGTGGATTCCCCATCCCGGGAACGCCTATCTCGATCACGGTCAGCGATGGTGTGGTTAGCGCGGTTAGCCCGTCCACGCTACTCGGCCCCAACGCAACCATCGACCTGAGCGCGTACGAGGCCTACCTAAATCTGCTTCCGGCAAACCAGCGTCCCAATCTGGCCAACTACGCCAACCTGTCGATCGACGAGATCCGCACGGGCATTGCCGGGGCGCTTTCGGGCACCCGCATTCCCATCAGCTTTGGCCTCACCGTCGAGTCGAGCAACCCGAACGATCCGCTCACCGGCTCGCTGCGCATCAACCAGATCAGCCTGAGTGGCGAAGTCACGGCCAAGTAAGTACTGCGCTTCTGACGCGAAACGGCTCTTCTCCGCTTGTCGGTGGGAGAGCCGTTTTGCATATGTGAGGGAGCCTGTTTCCGTCCGCGCCCGTATCTGAGGCCTTACCTACCCGATTCCCGTGCTCGACCTCTTCGCTTCGCCCGAACCTGACACGCCTACCGTCCGCAGCGTGTCCGACCTGGCCGCCGAGATTCGGGCCGTGCTGGAGACGGACTTCGATCAGGTCTACGTCGAGGGCGAGTTGTCGAACTTCCGCGCCTACCCGTCGGGCCACCTCTACTACTCGCTCAAGGACGAAAGCGCCCAGATTCGAGGCGTGATGTGGAAGAGCCAGGCGCGCGGCGTCTTCTTTACTCCGGAGAACGGGATGCAAGTCCGAGTTCGGGGACGCGTGAGCCATTACGCAGCGCGCGGCGACACGCAACTCGTCGCCGACACGATGGAGCCCGCCGGAGAAGGCGCGCTGATGGCAGCGTTCGACGCACTCAAAGCAAAACTCGCTGCCGAAGGGCTGCTCGACGAGTCGCGCAAGAAGCCACTGCCCGCCTACCCCGAACGCATCGGCGTCGTCACGTCGGGCCAGAGCGCAGCGCTGCGCGACATCCTCGCGGTTTTGGAGCGCCGCTTTCCGCTGGCCGAGGTATTCGTGCTCGGCGTGCGCGTGCAGGGCATTGGGGCCGCCGCTCAGATCGCCGAAGCGATCTCTACGTTCTCGGGCTTGGACGAAGGCGATCCGTACCGACCGGACGTGCTGATCGTTGGGCGTGGTGGAGGCAGCATGGAAGACCTGTGGGCGTTCAACGAGGAGCCGGTCGCCAGGGCAATCGCCGAGTGCCCAATTCCCGTCGTATCAGCCGTGGGACACGAAACGGACTTTTCGATCAGCGATTTCGTCGCCGACGTGCGCGCTGCAACCCCGTCGATGGCCGCCGAGATCGTCGTGCCCAATAGCGCCGAAACGCGCGCCCTGCTCCATGGCTACGCCGCTACACTCGCCGACGCCTCCCGCGCCAAGATCGACGCCGGGCGGCTGGCCGTGCAGCGCCTGACAGGGTCACCCGCTTTTTATCGCACGCCCCAACGCGTTCGCGACGCGCGTGTGCACACCGAGCGGCAGGTCGAGCGGATGCAGCGCATGCTGGCCGAGCGGCTGGACGGACTTCGCCGACGAGCCGAAGTCGCTCAGGCGCGGATGTCGGCGCTCGACCCCATCGCCCCACTTCGGCGAGGCTACGCGCGCGTCGAAACGAGCGAAGGCGCAGCCGTTTCGTCCGCCGACGCTGCTCAAGCTCTCGATCGGATCCACCTGCGCTTTGCTGATGGTACGGTCGAGGCGCGCCCTACGAGGAATGCGTGACGAAGGGCCTATGGGGAACCGCTTCCGTCGTCCCTCTTTTGCCCAGGTGCCTGCTGCGCCTACCTTTGCATCCGTATCAATCACCTCCGCTCCCCAATGGCAACGTCCGAGATCACGCTGGCGATTCAACCCGCCCAGCGGTTTAGTATCACCGACGTAAACCACCTATTGCGCGAGGAGCACGGTGATTTTCTACACGGGTTTCCCAAAGCGCTCTACACGTCGTTTCACACGACAGCAGGCTATTTCGAGCAGGCCGTGTGCAACGAGCTGTCGCACTCCAGGGACTCGCTTCAAGACTTCGTCCGCGCCTATCAGAAGCTCTATCCGGCGGGTGCAGGCTACCGTCACGATATGCTCGAACATCGCGACGAGCTGACCGAAGCACAGAAAGTAAACGAACCGCTCAACGGCGACTCGCACCTGACGTTCATCGGAACGGGCCTGCTCAACTGCGTCACCTACGACGTAAAAGAGGACAACCCGGCCTACTTCGTCGACCTCGACGGCGTCTTCCGCTCGCAGCGCAGGACGCGCAAGACGACGATCACCGGTTTCACAGAAGAAGTCGTCGCCGAAGAGCGCTGCATCCGCGTACCCGCCAGCCGCAGCCGCGTCGACGCCTTCAACCTGCGTGACACTCGGTTAGGCTTCCTGGACGAGATCGACGCCCACATTCAGCGGCTCGGCATCTCCAAAGGCCGGGTCGAGTTGAGCCTGAGCAACGACGAACGCGGCGCCGCGCTGACCGTCAACGAGTACGAAACTCTACTGATGCGGCACGACCTAGCCGACGTAATCCGCAACCCGTTTCGCTTCGTCGCCGAACAGGGTTGGCACATGCTCCGCGACCCGCGCAGCGTGCCCAGCAAAGCCCTCAACTATGCCAAGTACGACTTCGTGTTGGTAGTCAACCGCCTGCTCGACAAACTCGGACTGCGCGGTACGCCCGTCGAGAAAGTGACCGACCGACTGATCGGAAGCGCTGCCGCTCGCCGCCTCCATATGAAGCGCGCCGTCAGCCTCCCGATTTCGGACCAAGCGACGTCAGGCGTGGGCCGTGTGCTCCACGGCACCTACCAAAGCCCGATCCTGATCCAGTGGCGCAGTGCTGCTCAGGAAGCCCGCTGCCTGGAAGTCAAATTCGTCGCGTTCGAATAGAGCAGCCAGCACTCAAGCACCGAATAAGCCGAGCGAAGCTACTCTTAGAGCGCCGCTCGGCTTATTCGGGCTTACCTCTCGCTGGTTCAGATCAGACTCTTCGACTGACCGCCGTCGGCGTTGAGGCAGGCGCCGGTGATGAGGCTGGCACGCGCGGAGAGTAGGAACGCGGCTACGTCTCCGATCTCTTCGGCCGTTCCGAAACGACCCAGCGGGATGTTGTCGGCTACGAACTGCTTCATCGCTTCAGGGTCGGCCTTGACGCGTTTGTCCCACGAACCGCCCTCAAAGCGGATGCTGCCCGGTGCGAGGGTGTTGACGCGGATGCCTTCGCCCGCCAGCTCAAGCGACATGATCTTGGCCGCGCTGATGAGCGCGCTCTTGGTCGCGTTGTAAATCGAAAGGCCAGCGCCTCCAGCTTCGCGCCCAAAGATCGACGCGACAAACAGCATCGCGCCGCCGCCCCGCTTGCGCATCGCCGGGATTGCTGTTCGGGCCAGACGCAGGTGTGCCTGGAAGTTGAGGTTGAGGATATCCGCCCAGTCCTCGTCCGTCGTTTCGGCAAACGGTTTTCGCCGATTGCCGCCTGCGTTGCCGACGAGCAGGTCGAGTCCACCGAAGCGCTCCACGGCGGCATCGACCAGCGTCTGAGCGGCTCCTCCATCGGTCACGTCAGCGGCGACAGCATGGACTTCGACTCCGTGCCCGCGCAGTTGCTCGGCCTTCTCATGTAGCGCCTCCTCACCGCGTGCCGTGATGACGAGCGAGCAGCCTTCTCGGGCAAGTCGATCCGCGATGGCAGCACCGAGCCCGCGTGAGGCTCCGGCGACGAGGGCGACTTTTCCGTTGAGTTCGAGATCCATGAGGTGAAGGGCAGTAGAGTTCGGATGGGTGAACACTCCCAACCGACTGTGCCGCTTCCGGGTTCGGATCTCTGGTTACGACCGCACCCGATTATGGGCAGCAGCGGCATCTCGCTCAAAATCGTCGGCTTCCATATCCAGCAGCGGAGTCGAGGTCCCCTCGCCCGTCTGGGCACCGGCGCGCTCCACCAGCCGCTCGGCGATGCCTTCCATTTGCCGCGAACGAGTAGCAGCCCAGCGAGGAACCGATAAAACCGTCGATATCACCAACGCAACCGCCGCAGATCCGAATAGGTAACCAGGAAACGCCGCCTCGGAATCACCGCCAAATACGCTCGCGGACAGCGCCACGAGTGCAATCAGTGTAGAGCCAGCGATGAGAAGCAGATTCGACTTCGCGTTTCCCTTGTGTGTGCCCATCCGCAAGCGGTACCCGCCATCAGACCGCTCGGCAATGGCACACAGGTTACCGTTGCGCCACTCGCGCACGTATCCAGTCGATCGCTCCTTTCCCTTGGCGTTAAACGTGTAGCGGAGATCTGAGATCAGCAATTCCCATTCGTGGTCTGTCAGCGGCGTGTCCAGATAAACGGATCGTGAGACGCCGACCGGCAAACCCAGGAGCCGTGTAGGCGGCAGGGCTGGTTCCAAACGATCTAGCGAAGCCGCAGCCCGCGCGACAAAGTCAGGCGAGAGCCCGGCTTCCTCGCCGATCAGCGCCAACTCAGCGAGCGTCAATCCATCTTCAGATCCGAGGCGACGCTGGACTTGGTCCTGCTCCTCGGCGGCACGAGCGAAGATGGCCCGGATTTCGGTTTCGTCGTAGCGGCGCTCGGACATAGCAGCGGGTGTGTGGGGAAATCGGATATACGAGGCGAACACTCGGCTGTTGCATCTCTCCAAGGGCGGTCCGGCCAACCTTCAACACGTTTTACACATGAGGGAAAACGAAGCGAGTAGCTGTCTGCTAGCCTATGTGCGATGGAACGAGGCCCACAGCACAGGCGCTTAGGTAAGGCACTACCATCTCCTCTTTTTCCCTTGCCTCTCTCTACCGACGACGCGCACTACACATTCGAGCGGTTCATCGCCGATCGCGGATATCCGTGTATCATGGCGAAGTCTGCGCTCAAGCGCAGTCAGTATAGGCTCCATACCTATTCCGCTCTTACGTCCTCTGACGCTGTCGACGCACTCGCTCATGATCTCGAAGCGTTCGCCGCAGAACCCGAACCGAAGCGCGGCTTTCGCTCGTTCGTATCGATCTACGACGGCTCGGCGCCTGCCGACGAAAGGCAATTCGAGCGTGACTTATGGTCGCTGCTCGGCGCACTCCATGCCCGAGATCTTAAGCCGTGGGACGCCGCCGTCTCGTCCGATGCATCCGATCCGACATTCTCGTTCTCGTTTGCCGGACGCGGATTCTACGTCGTCGGGATGCACCCCAATGCGTCGCGTCCGGCACGACGGTTCGATTATCCGATGATCGTCTTCAACCTGCACGCGCAGTTTCAACAGCTGCGCGATCAAGGCCGATATGACAAAGTGCGCAGCCTGATACGGAACCGCGATCGTGCGCTCGCCGGATCCGTGAATCCGATGATGGACGATTTTGGATCGCGCAGCGAGGCACGACAGTATGCCGGTCGCGCCGTCGAAGCCGGGTGGAAGTGCCCGTTCCACGCCGTCCACGCTGCAGCACCATCCGAACCCACCGACGCATGACAGAGCCAACAGACGCCCCGACTGCTACGCGCCACCGCATTCCGCCGTCGAGCGGAACGGCGTTTCGGCTTCCAGCCGGATGGCGACTGCGCGTGATCGACCCGATGGGTGAGCAGGTGAGTGACCTGATGGCATTTGCCGAAGGTGATGTAGATCACTGGCTCTCGTCCGGCCGCACGTTCGACTACGAGGAAACGATTCGCTTGACGACCGGCAACACGCTCTGGAGCAATCGAAGCGCCCAGATGCTCGAGATCGAAGACGACACGTGCGGTGTCCACGACTTCTTGCTCACGCCGTGCTCTCCCGAGATGTACACGCTGCTCTATGACCTGCCGCAGGGCCACGACCACCCGAGTTGCCTGATCAACCTAGCCAACCATCTGGGGCCGCACGGCATGACGCGCGACCGAGTCCCGACGAGCTTCAACATCTTCATGAACGTCCCCGTCCGATCTAACGGCTCCCTTTCGGTCGAGACGCCAACGAGCAAGCCGGGGGACCACATCACGTTTCGCGCGCGGATGGATCTAATGGTCGGGCTGACGGCGTGCGCGGCCGAAGGCACCAACAACGGAGCGCTCAAGCCCATCGACTACGAACTGATCCCGCGCGGAGCGGAGTTGCTGTGACGAGCGGTCTGCACCACGTAGCCGTCGAGGCGCGCAACCTGGAAGCCAGCGTGCGATTCTATCAAGCGCTCGGGATGGTCGAGCGGCTGCGATTCGCCGAACCTGGAGAGGGCGACGTGACACACACGGTCGTCTTCTTGGGCACCGACGCGCAGACGTTCGTCGAACTGTTCTCGCCCACACCAGATGGTCCGTCACCAACGGGCGCAAACGTGCCCAACAGCCAGTCGCTGTTTCACTTCGCCCTGCGCGTGGAAGACGCAGACGCTGCCTACACCTCCGCTTTGCAATCCGGCGGCACGCCCGTCGAGCCGCCTACCGACATGACTCTCCGAGGGCAGCGCGGCGTTCCCTGCCGCTACGCCTTCGTGCGCGGACCGAGCGGTGAAACGATTGAACTGATCGCTGTCGAGGACCTGTAATCGAGCCTCCAGAAAGGGGAGCCGTCAGGATTTTGCCCCGATGCCAGACGCGCCTAGGGCGATACGTCGTACCTTTGAGGCTCTGATTTTCAATCTTTTACCGCTCTCCGTTTTGGCCCGCAGCTTCATCAAGTCCCTCGATCTCACCTCGCGCGCGCAGGAGAAAACCCGCCTCGACGAGGCCAAAGCCGACGCGAAAGCATCGTCCGGCGATGAACTCCCCGAAGTCTCGGTCTCGCAACTGCCCGAACCGCTCCGTGACGCTGTCGCGTCGGCGGGATGGGACAGCCTGATGCC
>CAXBBB010000105.1:0-7457 GCA_963973615.1 uncultured Rhodothermales bacterium
CCGCCGCTATCGGCGCTGCGTTTGGGTTGAAGGAAGCAGGCGACGGCGCGCACGTCATCTCGTTTTCGGGCGACGGCGGGTTCGTGATGAACGCTCAGGAGATGGCGGTCGCCAAGCGCTACAACCTGCCGGTCCGCTTTTGCATCATCAACAACGCCTTTCTGGGCATGGTGCGGCAGTGGCAAGAACTCTTCCACGACAACCGCTTCAGCCACACCGATCTGGCTGATCTCAATCCCGATTTCGTCCTGCTAGGTAGCGCCTACGGCATCCCCGGCCGACGCGCGTCGACGCCAGCCGAGGCGCAGGCCGCCATCGAGTGGGCGTTCACCGTCGACGGTCCCTCGCTGATTGAGTTCGTCGTGCCCAAGGAGGAGATGGTGTTTCCAATGGTCCCAGCAGGCGCATCGACGGGCGACATGATCACCTCACGGTACCGCTACGACTGACGCACGCCTCCTACGCCAAACCCCCTAGTTGTCATCGCGAGGCCGAAGGTCGTGGCGATCTCCACAGTTCAATCCAGCCTCAGATCGCCACGTCGCTCCGCTCCTCGCGATGACAAAGCCCAACCCCATTCTCATGCCTACTGACACCCTCACTCCGCAACAGGTCTTCCGCAAACGGGCGGCGGGGATTCCCATCGACTCCGACGAGGCGACTGCCGAGCACCGCTGCGTGCTGGCCGTCCGGCTCGAAAACCACATCGGCGCGCTCAACCGCGTCGCCAACCTGTTCTCGGCGCGCGGATTCAACCTCGACTCGCTGACGGTCAGCCCGACCGACGATCCGGTCGTGTCGCGCATGACAATATCGGCGACGGGAACGACGCGGCAGATCGAGCAGACGGTCACGCAGGTGTCGGCTTTGGTCGACGTGATCTCGGTCGAGGATTTGACGCGATCCGAGCACATCGAGCGCGAGATCGGGCTGGTCCGCGTGACCTACACGCCCGCCACGCGCGCCGAATTGATCGACCTGATCGGCATCTACAAAGGCACCGTCGTCGACGTGACGGCGGATACGATGATGATCGAACTGACCGGCCCGACGACCAAACTCAACTCGTTCGTCGCTCAGATGACGCGTTTCGGCATCACCGACGTGGCGCGGTCGGGACGCATCGCCATGCGCCGCGAACTGATCTACGGCGACTGATCCAACCCCGTACGGGCGATTCATGAATCGCCCCCTCCACCCAGCTTTCTCCAAAACGGCGATTCGTGAATCGCCCCTACAATCGCATCCGACATGCACGTTCACTATTCTGCCGATCCCGCTCTCATTCGCTCGAAGAAGGTGGCCGTCATCGGCTACGGCTCGCAGGGGCACGCCCATGCCCTCAGCCTGCACGACAGCGGCGTCGACGTGTGCGTCGGGCTTCGCGACGGGTCGGCTAGCGCTGACGAGGCGCGGGCGGCGGGGCTGGCGGTGAAATCGGTCGAAGATGCCGCGGCGTGGGGTGATGTCGTCATGATCCTAATTCCGGATCAGCACCAGGGGCGCGTCTATGCCCAATCGATTGCGTCTCACATCACACCGGGCAAGGCGCTGGCGTTCGGGCACGGATTCAACATCGTGTACCAAACGATCGAAGCGCCCGAAGGGGTCGACGTGTTCATGGTCGCCCCCAAATCCCCCGGTCACATGGTCCGGCGGATGTACGAGCAGGGGAGAGGCGTCCCCTGTCTGGTGGCCGTCGCCCAGGACGCGTCAGGGCAGGCGCTCGACTTGGCGCTCTCGTACGCCGATGCCATCGGAGGCACCAAAGCAGGCGTGATCGAGACGACGTTCAAGGACGAGACCGAGACCGACCTCTTCGGCGAGCAGGCCGTCTTGTGCGGAGGCGCCGAAGCGCTCGTCCGCGCTGGGTTCGAGACGCTGACCGAAGCCGGGTATGCGCCCGAACTCGCGTATTTCGAGTGCCTGCACGAACTCAAACTGATCGTCGACCTGATGTACGAGGGCGGACTGGCGACGATGAACAGCCGAGGTCCGCGCATCGTCACCGAGGGGGTCAAGGCCGAGATGAAGAAGGTGCTCGAAGAAGTGCAGAGCGGGAAGTTCGCGCGCGAATGGTTGGCCGAGTGCGAAGCCGGAACGCCCAACTTCGACCGTCTGCGCGAAGGCTCCAAGACGCATCCCATCGAAGCGACCGGGGCAAAACTGCGCGGCATGATGGCGTGGATCGAGCGTCCTGACGCAGGCGAGAAGAAGTAACCGCTGACCATCTCACTCTGTCACACGACATCGCATGATCCGAACTCTCCATATCGCATCGTTGCCCGGCGACGGCGTCGGCCCCGAAGTGACGGCGGCAGCGCTGCACGTGCTTCGCTCCGTCGCTCAGGCGACGGGACTTGAGGTGCAGGTGGCCGAGCATCCGGTAGGTGGGGCGGGATATGACGCCCTGGGAGATCCATTTCCTGATGCGACGCGAGACGGTTGTCTGGAGGCGGACGCCGTATTGCTGGGCGCCGTCGGAGGTCCTGCCTGGGAAGGCATAGCGGTCGAGAAGCGGCCAGAAGCCGGGCTGCTACGGCTGCGCAAAGCGCTGGGGACGTTCGCCAACCTGCGGCCTGTCGTGGTCAACGGGGCGTTGGCGGAGCATTCGCCGTTGCGCCCCGAACGCGTCGCGGGGACAGATCTGCTGATCGTACGCGAGTTGACGGGCGGTATCTATTTCGGATCGCCGCGCGGATAGTCGGGCGAATCGCCACGCCGCAGCGCGCACGACACGATGATCTATGCCGAGTACGAGATCGAGCGGATCGCCCGGGTGGCGTTTGAGCAGGCGCGTCGGCGCCGAGGGCGGGTGACGAGTGTCGATAAGGCCAACGTATTGGCGTCGTCCCGGCTGTGGCGGCAAGTCGTGATTGAGTTGCAGGCTGCCGAGTTTTCTGACGTTGCCCTCGACCATCTGTACGTCGACAATGCCGCCATGCAGATCGTGCACGACCCGCGCGCCTTCGACGTCATTCTGACCGGCAACCTGTTCGGCGACATCCTCTCCGATCTCGCGGCGACGCTCTCCGGATCGCTGGGCGTGTTACCGTCGGCGAGCGTTGGCGGAAGCGTCGGTCTATTCGAGCCGGTGCATGGGAGTGCGCCGGACATCGCGGGACAGAACCGCGCAAACCCCGTCGCCGCTATTCTCAGCGCGGCGATGCTTCTCGACCACTGCGGCCATGCAAACGAAGCCGCTGCGATTCGTTCGGCCGTAGCCGGATCGCTGGCCGACGGCATCTGCACCGTTGATCTGGGCGGAAAAGCGTCGACCGACCAGGTTGCTGAGGCTGTCGCCGCTGCTGCCGTTCGTGCTTGCCAGGTCTCGGTTGCCTGATCCCTTTCACTTTTACTCTTTGCCCTCTACGCACATGTCCCGACCCGACCACGTTCTGATTTTCGATACCACACTTCGCGACGGTGAGCAGGCACCCGGTGCGGCGATGACGCTAGGCGAGAAAGTCCAGATCGCAAAAGCGCTCGATCAGTTGGGGGTCGACGTGATCGAGGCGGGGTTTCCCATCTCGTCGCCTCAGCAGTTCGAAGCCGTCGTCGCGGTAGCGGAGATAGCGCGTCGGCCAATCATTACAGCGCTCTCTCGGGCCACGCACGGCGACATTGAAGCGGCGGGGCGCGCGATTAAAACAGCCGAACGTGGCCGCATCCACACGTTCATCGCCACGAGCGACATCCACCTCAACGCGAAATTCGGCGATGTCAAATACGGCGCGACACTCGCCGACAAGCGAGAGATGATCCTGCGCATGACGCGCGAAGCCGTCGCCTACGCCGCCACGTTCACCGACGACGTAGAGTTCAGCGCCGAGGACGCCGGGCGCACAGATCACGGTTACCTGTGCGAGGTCATCCGAGCCGCTGTCGAAGCCGGAGCGACGACGATCAACATCCCAGACACGACCGGATACTGCCTACCGCACGAATACGGTGCCTTTTTCCAAACCGCGCGTGAGTGCCTCCGCGACTACCCAAACGTCGTCCTCTCGGCGCACTGCCACGACGATATGGGACTGGCGACGGCCAACAGTTTGGCCGCCATTGCAGCCGGAGCACGTCAGGTCGAGTGCACCATCAACGGTATAGGCGAGCGGGCTGGAAACGCTGCGCTCGAAGAGATCGTGATGGCCCTCCGCACGCGCGGAGACGCCCTGGGTGTAACGACGGGCGTCGATACCGCAATTGTGTCGCAGGGTCTGACCCCGATCAGCCGACTGGTCATGTCCTCGACGGGCTTTCCCGTTCAGCCCAACAAGGCCATCGTCGGCCGCAACGCGTTTGCTCACGAAGCGGGCATTCATCAGCACGGTGTCCTCAAAGACCGCGCGACCTACGAAATATTACGTGCCGAAGACGTCGGACAGGAAGCCCAGGGCATTCGACTCGGGCGCCACAGCGGTCGTGCCGGGCTGATGCAGCGCATGGACCGCATCGGCATTGGAGCCGACACGCTTTCCGACCCCGACGGCCTGTACGCCCGATTTCTCGCACTCGCTGACCGCAAAAAGGAGATCTTCGATCAGGACCTCCGCAACCTCCTAACCCACACTCCCGACATGCCTAAATCCGCATTTGAACTCCAGTCCCTCCACGTCGTCGTCACCACCGGGGAGGAGCCACAAGCCCGCGTCACCGTCTACGAGCGCACGACCGAAACCACGCGTACCGAGCAGGCCACCGGCGACGGACCTATCGACGCGCTCTACGCTGCCATCGACGCGGCGACCGGACAGCCGCACGAACTCATCAGCTACGACATCCGCTCGGTCAGCGAAGGCAGCGACTCCGTCGGCGAAGTCACCGTTCTCATCGGGACCGATGGGGCGTACTTCAGAGGCCAGAGTCGCCACACCGACGTAATTCAGGCGTCGGCGTTTGCCTACGTGGAAGCGCTCAACGCGCTCGAAGCGCACCGCGCCGACCGGGAGTCCATCGCGTTCGCCGGATCGGGCATCATGGACTCGTTCACGGGCGAGGAGACGTGGCGGAAGGGGCACGCCTCGTCGTGACGCCTCTAACCGACCAACTGCCCCAATAGGCGGACGCCTTCTCCAATCCCTTCCACCCGTCATCGCGAGCGAAGCGTGGCGATCTCCAGCGTGTGCCGATGCTAAGGAGATCGCAACGTCGCTGCGCTCCTCGCGATGACTAATGGAGATCATCTGCTGCTCTCTCCCAAACCGAACGCCCATGACCCTCACCGAAACCATCCTCGCTCGGCACGCCGGGCGCGAGCGCGTGACGCCGGGCGAAACCGTCTGGGTCGACGTCGACACGCTGATGACGCACGACGTGTGCGGCCCGCCCGCGTACGAGATCTTCAAGCGCGAGTTTGGAGCCGATGCGCGCTTCTGGGACAAGGAGAAAGTCGTCGTCATACCCGACCACTACATCTTTACGGCCGACAGCCACGCCAACCGCAACGTCCGTCTGCTGCGCGAGATGGCAGCCGAGCAAGAGCTTCCGCACTTCTACGACGCCCACACCGATCGCTATAAGGGCGTCTGTCACATGGCGCTCGCCGAGGAAGGCTTCAACCGCCCCGGCACGGTTCTCTTCGGGACCGACAGCCACACCTGCACGTCGGGCGCGTTCGGCATGTTCGCGACCGGCGTCGGCAATACGGACGCAGCGTTCATCATGGGGACGGGCAAGCTCTGGGTCAAAGTCCCGCCGACGTTGCGCTTTACGTTCGATGGTGCGCTTCCGCCGTACCTGACCGCCAAAGACCTGATCCTGCAGATCATCGGCGACATTGGCATCGACGGAGCGACGTACTGCGCGATGGAGTTCGGCGGCCAGGCCGTCATGGATCTTCCCGTCCACGAGCGGATGACGCTGACGAATATGGCGATCGAAGCCGGAGCGAAAAGCGGCATCATCGTCGCCGACGAGAAGACGGTGGACTACGTCAAAGCGCGCACCGACACGCCTTTCGAGGTCGTTGCAGAGCGCGCCGACGCTACCTACCTCAAAGAGTACCGCTACGACGCGTCGACACTCGAACCGATCATCGCCAAACCCCACCGGCCCGACAACCGGGCGTCGGTCAGCGAGGTCGTCGGTACCCGAGTCGACAAGGCCTATGTCGGCTCGTGTACGGGAGGCAAGCTGGAGGATTTCGAGGCAGCAGCGCGCGTGTTGCGCGGCGGTCATGTCGTCGTCGACACCTACATCATTCCGGCGACGACGCTCGTCGGGCGGCAACTGCACACGACGTACGTCGGGGGCGACAGTTTGTACGACATCTTCGAGCGCGCGGGCTGCAAGATCGGCCACTCCTCGTGCGGTGCGTGCCTCGGCGGTCCGGTCGACACGTTCGGGCGTGCGGTCGGCGAGGAGAACGTCATCTCAACCACCAACCGCAACTTCCCGGGGCGTATGGGGAGCAAGGGGGCGAGCGTGTATCTGGCGTCGCCGCTATCGGTCGCCGCCGCCGCACTCACTGGCGTGATCACCGATCCGCGCGACGTGCTGGTGTGATGAAAACGGGTTCACTAGTTCCAGTCATCTAAAAACTATCTACTCTATGGAAGACATCATCCGAGGCCGCGCGTACGTGCTCGGCAACAGCGTCGACACCGATCAGATTATTCCGGCGCAGCACCTGGTCTACTCGCTCACCGATCCCAAAGAGCGGAAGTTTTACGGACGATACGCCCTCTCGTCGGTACCGCCGGGAGAGCAGGGGTTACCGATGGGCGACGTGCCGTTTGTGCCGGAAGGAAAGGACACGAGTCCGTTCACGGTCATCATCGGCGGCTCCAACTTCGGATGCGGTTCGAGTCGAGAGCATGCGCCGTTTGCGCTACGAGAAGCCGGAATCGAAGCCGTCGTAGCGCAATCGTACGCGCGCATCTTCTACCGCAACTCAGTCGATGGCGGATTCCTCGTCCCGTTCGAGAGTGTCGAGCGGCTAGTCGAGCAGACGCAGACGGGGGACGAAGTCGAGATCGACACCCAGGCCGGTACGCTCACCAACCAGCGGACGGGCGACGTGCACCAACTCCAACCGCTGGGCGACGTGGCGGAGATCGTCGACGCGGGCGGTATTTTCGGCTACGCACGCAAAACGGGTATGATCGCATGAACGAGCAGCCGATAGCGCTCGTGACCGCTCCGGCGTCGCTGAGCAATCTTGGACCGGGCTTCGACGCGCTAGGAATGGCCGTCGAAGGACTGGGCGATACCGTCGAAGTCTGGCGCGATGAGCGGCCCGGCGTCCGCGTTATCGCCTCGGATACGGGCGCCGCGTGGACGGCACCGGACGACCGGAAAAACACCGCTGTTATTGCAGCTGAATCCGTTCTGCGAAAAGCGGGCGTCGACTTCGGACTCAAACTGCGCATCCGCAAAGGATTGACGCCGGGATCTGGGTTGGGATCGTCGGCGGCTAGCGCGGTCGCTGGGGCGTGGGCGGCGGACGTGGCGTGTGG